>JASHWN010000519.1 GCA_030044035.1 Xanthobacteraceae bacterium | reverse complement strand
CATTTTCAGCTTGGTGAGGTCGCGCAGCCGCTTGATGTAATCCCAGGTCATGGCCGAGGATTGGATGCTGTCGAGCCCCGACAGATCGGCGCCGTCGTACATCGGATCGTTGCGCATCCCGGCGGCGAGGCTCGATCTGTCGTGACAGGCCGAGCATTGCCGGGTGTCGGTGCGGCTCATGCGCAGCGCGGTCTCCTGGTTGCGCGCGCCGCTGCGGTCGACCGTGACGGCGATCGCGATCGCGCCCTGGCGCTCCATGCTGAGCACGTGATGCTTGGCCACTTCGAGCTTGTTGGTGGCGTAGAGCTGCGACCAGATCGGCCGGCCGCGCGCCGCGATCACGTCGGCGACCGAGGTGGTCGCCTGGGTCGAGAGGATCATCAGGTGGTCGCCGGTCTTGGCGGCGCGCGCGACGCCGGCCTCGCCGTCGGGATGGTAGGCTTTGTGGCCGCCGGTCGGGTCGATGACGATCGGCGTGTCGTATTTCTGACCGAGAATTTCGGTGCTCATGTCGACTTTGCTGACGTCGACCAGCCGCCGCGGCCGCAGCTGAAATTTCAAAAATCCCTCGCGGTTGGCGCGCAAGGTGACGTCGTCATCGACGCCGGAGGCCATGTAGCCGAAATGCGCGGCCGGCACGTTCTTGTGCATCACCGGCTCGAAGTCGAACACGTCGAGCGCCTCTTTCGGGTCGGCAATGAGGTGGTCGTAATCGCGCGGCGCCCAGACGTAAGGATCGGGCCGCAGTTTTGGAAAATTCCTTTCGTCGGCAAGCGCCGCAACGCTGGTGCCGGCGAACAGCGGGCTGGCGGCGAGATACTGGATGAAGCGGCGGCGGCTCTTGGCGCGATCGAGCGGCATCATGGCGATCCTCCCCAATAAGCGTTTTGCGCTGGATTTTGCCGCATCCTATCGGCCATATGCGCCGTTGCAAACGGCCCAGCCGGCCTGCCATGATTTTGCAAGCCGAGCGGCTCTAAGGAATTTCGTGCGATGCCAAAAAGCTTTCCGAGGGTGGCGTTCATCGGCTATTGGGCGCGACCAGCGCCGCGGCGCCCGATCGCCACTGAAACGAAACGCGCCTGGGAATAAAGACGCGATCGGCACTGCCTTTCCCGACCGGGCGTGGTATATTCTTTCCGTAAACGACTACTCGGGCAACCCAACGGGGGGATTAGCAATGCGTATTGTGCGGCTTACTGCGTGCCTGACAGCTGTGGCGGCGCTCGGCGTCATCTCGCTCGCGGCGAGCGACGGCGCGCTCGCAGCCAAGGCTCATCGCGTCGTCATGAACCAGCCGGTCTGCGGCCTGCGGGCGGACGGTCCACAAAACTACGACAATGCTGCCGCGGCGCGGCGCGACCACGCGAAAGTGGTGTACCCGGGAGCATGCCAGACGATTACCTGCTGGAGCTGGGCCGGCGTCGTCCGCTCCGAGCCGATGTGCGGGATCAATCCCGAGCACGTGCGCATGACCTATCCGAACCGGTGCGCGGCCATGCACGCCGAAGCGACCTGGGTGCACGACGGGCCTTGCAGCGGACGCAGCTAAGCCTCGTCTCGCCTGGCATCGATCGTCATTGCGAGGAGCCAACGGGTCCGGCCCGAAGTGGCCGGCCCGATGACAAGCTCCGCGACGAAGCAACCCCCCACCTTGCCTCCCCCGCTTGCGGGGGGAGGGTTAGGGAGGGGGCACCGGATTGCTTCGCTTCGCTCGCAATGACGAAAGTGCAACACGGCGTCATTTTTTGCGCCGGGCTTTTCGGCGCGCCGGCTTTGCGCCCTTGCCCGGGCTCGCGGGCGCGGCAGCAGCGCCGCTGCCGCCGTCGACGCGCGCGCTCCAATATTCCCAGGTTCGCGTCACCACATTGGGCAACCGGCTGATCGCGCCGGCGAGCTTGATTTCGCCGCGCGGCAAGGTCGGCGCGGTGCCGAGCATGAACGCGCGCAACAGCAGCGCGCGCAGCTGATACTCGGCGTTCTGGCACATGAAGATCGCGCGCGACACCAGCTCCTTCAGGTCGGCGCCGACCACGGTGGCGCCGTGGCGGTTCATCAGCACCACCGACTGATCGCCGAGCGCGCGGGCGAGCGAGCGGCCCTCTTCCGGCTTGACGACCAACAGGTTGGTATCGCCGAACTCGTCCTGCTGATCCCAGAACGGCGGCTCCTCGCCGATCGCGGCGCCGAGATGAAACACCGGCACGATCGGCTTGCCGGCGATGACGAACGGCATCACAGCCGGCGCATGGTGATGGCAGACCGCGGTGACGTCGGGCCGCGCCTGATAGATGCAGCCATGGATGACGCGCTCGGCGTAGAGATGCGCGGTCGGCGGCCGCACCGGCTCGGAATCGAGCGTGAACTCCAGAATATCGGCGGGTTCGATCAGCGCCGGCGAGCGCGAGCGCGACAACAGATAACGGCCGGGATCGGCGGGATGGCGCACGCTGACATGACCGAAGGCGTCGAGCACGCCCTCGTGCGCCAGAATGCGGTTGGCAAGCGCAAGCTCTTCTTTGATGTCGGTCAATTTGTCAGCCACGATCAAGTCCTCGCGTTTTGTCGGGAATGGTATGCAGGCGTTCTGAGGCTTGTACTCTATAAATCGCTTAGATCGACGTCTGCTTTCAAGTGCAAGGCGGACCGAAACGCCGGAGGCCATGCGCCGGCTGGGTTTGAGCCATACCGACCAAGCAGCAAATCGCGTGACACCGCGGCATCACCAGTTATCCTCGGCCGATGCCGCAGCACGCCGGCAAGCCGCCGCCATCGTGAGTAGTCCGCCGTGATCGTCACGAATTTTCCAAACGCTGTGCGTGTCATCGAACACACGTTGATACCGTTGCGCGACGGGACGCAGCTCGCCGCCCGCATTTGGCTGCCGGACGATGCGCAACGGAACCCGGTTCCTGCGGTCCTCGAGTATCTGCCATATCGCAAGCGCGACGGCACGTACGAGCGGGACGCGCTGACCCATCCCTATCTGGCGGGTCACGGCTACGCTGGAGTTCGCGTCGACCTTCGCGGTAGCGGCGAATCGACGGGTTTACTGTTCGACGAGTACGCCAAGCAGGAACAAGACGATGGCGTGGAGGTGATCGCCTGGCTGGCAGCTCAGCCCTGGTGCAATGGCTCGGTTGGGATGATGGGAATTTCCTGGGGTGGGTTCAATGGACTGCAAATTGCGGCGCGCCGTCCCCCGGCACTCAAAGCAATCGTCACCATTTGTTCGACCGACGATCGGTACACCGACGATGCGCACTATATGGGCGGCGCATTTCTCACCAAAGCTGGGCTTGAGTGGGCCTTCTTCTTTTTCAGCTTGATGTGCCTGCCGCCCGATCCGGCGCTGGTCGGCGATAGCTGGCGACCGATGTGGCTGGAGCGCCTGCAGAACATACCGCTGTTCCAGGAAAATTGGCTGCAGCACCAGCGACGCGACGCGTATTGGCAGCATGGATCGGTGCGCGAGGACTACGCGGCGATCCAATGCCCGGTCTATGCCGTCGGTGGTTGGACCGATGGTTATAAGAATGCAATCCCGCGCCTTCTCGAGGGACTGAAGGTGCCCCGCAAGGCTCTCATCGGGCCATGGGCCCATGGCTATCCGCACTTTGCGCTTCCCGGCCCCCAGATCGGCTTCCTCCAGGAAATCCTGCGTTGGTGGGATTATTGGCTGAAGGGCATCGATACGGGCGTGATGGATGAACCCATGCTGCGGGCGTGGATGACGGAAAGCGTGAAACCGGCGAGCCACCACGACACGTTGCCGGGCCGGTGGATCGCAGAACCGTCGTGGCCACCGCCAGGAGTGATGCTGCGGCGACTGTTCTTGACCGATGCGGGACTGCGCGAAGCCGCGGCGCCTTTGACGGCTCGCGCCGTATGCTCGCCGCAGACGGTAGGCAAGTGTGCCGGTGACTGGGTTCCATTCGGCCGTGGGCGCGATCAGGCACGGGACCAGCAAGAAGACGACACGCGCTCGCTGGTTTTCGAGACGACGCCACGCGACCAGCCGATTGAGATCCTTGGCGCTCCGATCGTAGCGCTCGATGTCGCGTCCGATCGGCCGATTGCGAATCTGGTCGTTCGGTTATGCGATGTGCACCCGTCCGGTGAATCGCTGCGTGTCAGCTATGGCGTGCTCAACCTCGCGCATCGCGAGGGCCACGAACAGCCCGCCCTGCTGGCGGCAGGCGAGCGCCATCGCGTGCGCATCCAGCTCAATGATGCAGGTTCGGTGTTTCCAGCCGGGCACAAGGTGCGGCTGGCGATATCGACGGCTTACTGGCCGATGATCTGGCCCGGTCCGGACACGGCGACTGTGCGGATTTTTGCCGGCACGCTCGACCTGCCGCAACGCCCGCCCAACCCCGCCGACGCGAGACTCACGCCGTTTGCCGAACCGGAGACGGCGCCACCGGAGAAGCCGACCATCGTTCGTCGCGACGGCGTGCGGATTGAACGTATCGACCGCATCGGTCT
Organism: Xanthobacteraceae bacterium; assembly: GCA_030044035.1. Lineage (GTDB taxonomy): Bacteria > Pseudomonadota > Alphaproteobacteria > Rhizobiales > Xanthobacteraceae > BOG-931. The sequence goes on along the minus strand of JASHWN010000519.1, from coordinate 4,812 downwards.
GGAATCGGGCACACAGGACAAGACGGAATATCATGTCGAAGACAATGATCCGCTCAGCGCCGTCGCCGAACTGAGCCGCACCCAGACGCTGTCGCGAAACAAATGGCAAATCCGGGTCGAGACGCAGCTGCGGCTGTCGTCCACGCACGATACATTCCGGCTGCAGGCAAGTTTGCGCGCCTTCGAGGGCGCGAACCAAGTGTGTCGTCGTGACTGGGATCGCGCTATTCCTCGGGATTTCTTATGATCGATCTGCTCGTCAACGCCATCGGATAGCGCTCCGCTGGTCCGCCGTCGATGCGAGGCAAGTAAAGCAAACCGAAGTCAGGGAGCAGCCTATGAAGTCCGCGAGGGATGGTATCAACGCAGCGGCCAAGCCAAGCGGAACAGGTTGCGTCGAATGCTTGGCTCGGGGCGGATGGTGGTTTCACCTCCGCAGATGCGCCGAATGCGGTCACATCGGCTGCTGTGATAGTTCGCCAAGTCAGCATGCATCGAAACATCACGCCGCGACGGGTCACCCGATAATCACGAGCTTCGAGCCCGGCGAGCATTGGTTCTACGACTATCGTACCGAAGAATTCTTCGCCGGCCCGAAGCTTGCCGCTCCTTCCTCGCATCCGCCGAATCAACCGGTGCCCGGGCCGGCCGGAGCGGTGCCTTCAAACTGGCAAACGCTGCTTCATGAATAGCGGCGCGCGCCGTGATCTGCCGCGCCATTCGATTGCCTGGCCGGTAAGACACGTCAAGGCCGCAAAAGCGCTCGGGCTGGCCATCCCAGCCGCTTCTATACCGGCGTCACGGAAATGGTCGGGATGTCGAAGACGCCGGGTGAATACAAGTATCCATTGAGTCCGTCGGGTTCGTGGCAACCAAGCTGGCGCTAACCGGCGTCGCGTCCGGCCCGAGCCGCGCGAAGGCCGCAGGCGAATAAGCCGAAGGCGTAATCCCTCGCAAGGCGCCTATGATCGAAAGGCGATTGCGTTTTGCTAATCCGCGCTCCCAGCAAAGATCGACTGAATCAGCGCAATTTTTTGCAAGTCATTTCGCGTGTCCCGCTCTACGGTCCGCGGTGAGCGCGGTTCCCCAATTACGTGCAGCGCGCGTAGAGAGCGGTCGGCCGCCGCGCATGAGCCGTGAAGTCCGCAAATGAAAAGGAAAACGCCGTGAACAAGCAAGCTCGACAGACTGAGACGTCCAGAATGGTCTAAAAACAATTCCATTTAGGTCTCACGCCAGAAGCGGCGCATTCGGCGGGAGTCGATCCGGTGGCGTTCCGGCTGCACCTGCTCGACGGCGCCGGCCGCAACGCCGGCGGGCCGCCGAGCGCTGTCGGCGGCGCGCACCGCCAAGCGGCGGTACTCGCTCGCGCCGCGCAAAAGGCGGCATGGGGCAGCGCAATGCCAAAAGACGTAGGCCTCGGCGTCGCGACCACGTTCGGCCAGGAGCGCGACATGCCGACCTGGGTCGCCTGCGTCGCGCGGGTGCGCGTCGATCGCGCCACCGGCCGCGTCATCGTCGAAAAACTGACCATGGTGGTCGATGCGGGCACCGCCGTGCATCCCGACGGCGCGAAAGCGCAAGTGGAAGGCTCCGCGCTGTGGGGACTGAGCATGGCGCTGCACGAGGGATCGGAATTCGTCAACGGTTTGCCCAAGGACGCCAATCTCGACACCTACACGCCGCTGCGGATGGGCGATGTGCCCGAGATCAAAGTCGAGCTCATGCCGAGCGACGAGGCGCCGGCCGGTCTTGGCGAGCCGGGGACGACGGCAGTCGCTCCGGCCATTGCCAACGCGATTTTCGCGGCGACTGGCGCGCGCCTGCGTCATCTGCCGATCCGTGCACAGGCTGTCCGGCAGGCGCTCAACACCCGAAGCTGAGCTGGGGTGCCGCTCGATGGTCGAAACTAAAAATCATGAGGGCCGAGAGGTGAGCGTCTCAACCCTGTAACAAGCCCATGAGGTCCGCATGCCTGCCCCCAAAGTCGCGAGCACGCCAACACTGCCGCGTCCCATTCGTTACCAACCCGCCATGGAGACGATCGGCGATCACGAGGCGAAAACGATCCAGGGGCTGATCGAAACCATGGATCGAATACAAACCATCGTCGCCCGGGACACCGGTCGGGCGAAGCGCGGCGTGCATGCCAAAGCGCAGGGCCTGCTCGTCGGCGAGTTTGAAGTGCTTCCGGATCTGCCTCCCATGCTGGCGCAAGGACTATTCGCCAGCCCGCAGACTTATCCTGCGGTATTGCGCCTCTCCACCATTCCCGGCGACGTGTTGGATGATGCGGTCTCGGTGCCGCGCGGCGCGGCGCTGAAAATCGTCGGCGTCAACGGTCCGCGCGTGCCGGGCTCGGAGCAGGACGCTACGCAGGACTTCCTGTTCGTCAATGGCAAGGCGTTCGGGGCGGCCACCCCGGACGCTTTTCTCCGCACTCTGAAGCTCTTGGCCGCCACGACCGACAGGGCGCCCGGCTTGAAGAAGGTGCTGTCCTCGGTAACGCGCGGTCTGGAGAAGATCGTGGAAGACGTCGGCGGCCAAAGCGCCACGCTTTTGACCTTGGGGGGCTACCCGGCAATCAACATCCTGGGCGACGAGTTTTTTACTCAGGGGGCCATTCTTTACGGCGACTACATCGCCAAGCTCGCTCTCAAACCGTTCTCGGACAATCTGCGCGCCTTGACCCGGCAGAAGCTCAATCTGTCCGGCCACCCCGACGGAATTCGCGAAGCCGTCGTTGCGTTCTTTCAGACCAACGCGGCCGTATGGGACATCCAGGTGCAGTTGTGCACCAATCTCAAGACCATGCCGATCGAAAACGCTGCAGTGGTCTGGCCGGAAACGGAAAGTCCCTATCTCTCGGTGGCGCGACTGCACATGCCGGCGCAAAACGCCTGGCGCGCCGACAAGGTAGAGCTGGTGGACGAACGGATGTCCTTCTCGCCTTGGCACGCGCTCGCGGCGCACCGCCCGCTCGGCGCCATCATGCGCGTCCGACAAGCCGTCTACGCCGCCGCCGCCCGGTTCCGCATGGACTACAATCATCAGGCGCGCGTCGAACCGCGCAGCGCCGCCGATCTTCCGGCCTAGCGCGTGGCTGAGCTAACGCCGTCGGCTGACGACGTCAGCCTCGATCGGGCGCGGGCGCGGCAGCGGCACCTCGTCGGGCGGAATCGACGCCTTGGCTTGCGCCTCGACCACCGGCTCGCGCACGTCCCATTCGCAGAGCTTATAGTCGTTGCGCCGTTCCTCGAGATCGACGTGAACGTGCTCGGCATGTTCGGCGTCCGAGCCTGGGCCGAGCACGGTCGAAAAGCGCGCGCAGGCGGCCTCGCGCACGTCGTCGCGAAAATCCTTGGGCGCCTTCGGGTCGGCGAGCACGATGACCTGGCCGTCGCCGAGCCGGAAGCCGTGCACGTCGAGCGCATCGGCGCGGCCGTGCTCGCTTAAGGTCGCGCCGCGCACCCGGTCGCGGCCGCGGCATTCGTAGGAGCCGAGATTGTCGAGCCGGCGCAGCGGCGCGCCGAGCTTTTGCGCCGCCGGCGCCACGTCGTCGCGCAGCCAGGCCGTCACGGCTTCGGCCATCGCGCAGCGTAACGTCGCCGGCGGCGCAATCGCGACTTTGCTCTTGTCGGGCAAGGTCACGGTTTCGAGCAGCACCGCGTCCGGGGCGCCGCATTCGCCGGGAGCGACCAGCGTGCCGAGCGGGCGGAAGCCGGCGACCTGGGCCAGCCGCAAGTTGCAGGGCGATGGCGCCGCCACCGGCGCAGAGTCTTCCTGCTCGGGAAAGGAGGCGAAGGCTTCCTGCGGCGGCGCGGTCTGTTGCGGAATAGCGATCGGCGCTGCGTCGCGGCTATAGCCATGCTCCGGCCGCGGGCGCTTGATCGGCCGCGCCGACGCATGCTGCGCCGCGGCGATCCCACTGGCGCCGAGGCACGCAAGCAGCACAAGAGCGGTTTTGCCGTAGGAGGTCACGCCAGCGACTCTTAAGGCGCATTGCGGCGACACTTTGCGGCCTCCGCCGCGCCAAGAGACCATCGGGGGAGGACTAGACCAAGGGTCGTGCGGCCATTCAAGCGCGCAGGATCGCAGAACGTTCCAGAGAGCCTGCATCAACAAGCCAGTTTGCGTCGGCATCAAGCGCAGGTAACCTTGCGGTGGCTGCCGCCGGCGGCCCGCAAAAATAAAGCTTCCGGGAGGACGAACCATGCTCGGGCTGATGCAGGATTGGCAACTCTTAAGCCATCGCGTCCTCGATCATGCCGCGCTCAACCATGGCGAACGGCCGGTAATTTCGCGCTCGGTCGAAGGCCCGCTGCACACGACGACCTACGCCGCGGTTCGCGCCCGCGCGCTGCGGCTGGCGCAGCGGCTCGAGCGCGACGGCGTCAGGCTCGGCGACCGCGTCGCGACGGTGGCCTGGAACACCTGGCGCCACCTCGAAGCCTGGTACGGCATCATGGGCATTGGCGCGGTCTATCACACCGTCAATCCGCGGCTGTTCCCCGAGCAGATTTCGTGGATCGTCAATCACGCCGAAGACCGCGTGATGATGCTCGACCTGACGTTCGTGCCGCTGATGGAAAAGCTTGCGGCAAAGCTCACGCCGATCGAACGCTACGTGGTGCTGACCGACGCCGCCCATATGCCGGCGACGCCGCTGCGCAACGCCGTGCCGTACGAGGAATGGATCGCCGAGGTCGACGGCGATTTTGCCTGGAAGTCGTTCGACGAGAACACCGCCGCCGGCATGTGCTACACCTCGGGCACCACCGGCAATCCCAAGGGTGTGCTCTATTCGCACCG
>JASHWN010000063.1 GCA_030044035.1 Xanthobacteraceae bacterium | reverse complement strand
GTCGAACAACTCGCCACGCAAGTGCCCGATTACATCGGTGGTGCGCGGCGCGATCCGGACGGCATGGCGGTGCGCTTTGCGCTCAAGCGCGCGGTCACGGTCAATGCCATGCCTGCGGGCGAGAAATATTTCGTCGATCTGTTGCCCGACAGCTGGCACGGCCTGCCGCCCGGCCTGCCGCAGGATGTGGTCGAAGCGCTGGCGCGCCGCGCCCGCGACGCCGAACAGCTTGCCGAGCGCGAGCGCCGGCTGGTGGCGCTGCAAAAATTTCCGCCGGTGCACATGCATGTCGCCACCCAGCCGACCTTCACGCGTTACGTGTTCGATGTGCCGGAGCAGATCAAGGTCGCCGCAAAGCGCGCCGACAAGGCGCTGACGCTCACTTTCGACGCGCCGCTCAAGTTCGAACTCGGCGATGCCGTGGCGGCGCTGCCGGCCACGGTGAGCGCGATCGAGCCGCAAACACAGGAGCAATCGGCATCGCTGCATTTCAGCTTCACCGACGACGTGCAGGTGCGCACCTTCCGCGACAACGGCAGCTACGTGGTCGATGTCGTCGATCCGAACGCCAAGCCGGCGCAGAATTCCGCCGTATTGCCGCTGCCACCCGGCGCGCTGGCGCCCGAATCCGTCGCCCCTCCGGCAAATCCGGCGCAGCCGGCAGCGCCCGGGCCGCCGGATCAACAGAGCATGGCGAAGCCGCCGGATGCGGCAGCAGCGGCAACGCCGGCAAAGCCTGCTGGCGCACCGCCAGCGCCGCCGCCGGTAAAACCCGCCGCTCAACTTAAGCCGCCGCAGCCGGGCCAAGAGGCTGCACCGCAGCCGAACGAGCAAGCCAAGCAACAACCGGCGGCGCAGCAGCCGGCGCTGGCTCAAGCCGCGTCACCGTCGCCGTCACCGGCAGCGGCCCCCGCGAACCAGTCGCCAGCACCGGCCCCGTCGCCACCGGCCGATGCCCATGCTCAGAGTTCTGCCGCCAACAGCGCGCCGCCGGCCGCGGCGCCGCCGCAAAAAAACACGGCGGCCGCGCCGGCCGCGGCGAATCCCGCGGAAGCTGCCGCTGCTGCTGCGCCGCCGCGCACCGTCGAAGCCAACGGAAATGTTCCGGTTGAGCTCGCGCGTCAAGGCGCCAACCTGAAAATCGCGTTCGACTTCCTGTCGCCCACCGCGGCCGCCGTCTTCCAGCGCGCCGACACGCTGTGGATCGTGTTCGACAGCAAGGCCGACATCGATCTGACTGCGTTGCGCGACGAAGCAAGCCGCACCATCCGCAGTGCCGAGCTGACGCGCGCGCCCGATGCGGACATCGTGCGTATCAAACTCGACCGGCCGCGGCTGGCGAGCGTCGCCGCCGACGGTCCGGCATGGAGCGTGGAACTCTGCGACACGGTGGCCGATCCGACCCACGCGATCGATCTGTCGCGCAACGTGATCGGACCGAGCCGTTCCAGCGTCAGCATCGCGCTCGATGGCGCAAACGCACTGCATCGCATCACCGATCCGGAGGCCGGCGACCAACTCATCGTCGTGACCGCCTTCGCGCCCGCGCGCGGCCTCATTCACGCGCAGGATTTCATCGAGTTCGAGGCGCTCGCCTCGGCACACGGTGTGGCGATCAAGCCGCTCGCCGACGACCTCAACGTGGCGCTGTCGCCTGCCAAGGTGGTGGTCAGCCGTCCCGCCGGCCTGACGCTGTCGAGTACGCTGCAGGCGCTGTTGCGCGGCAATGCGCTGCAGCCGCAGACTTTCGACGCCCAGGTTTGGGGCTTTGACCGCCAGGCTTCCTACGTCGAGCGGCAATCGCGCCTGATCGCCGACGCCGCGAGCGCGCCGGCCGACAAGCGCACCCAGCCGCGGCTCGAACTCGCCCGCTTCTACATCGCCCGTGACATGTACCCAGAAGCCAAGGGCGTGCTCGACGTCGTGCTCTCCGAGAAGCGGCCGGCATCCGAGGACATCTCGGCGATCGTGCTGCGCGCCATTGCCGAGATCATGATGAGCCGGCCGCAGGCGGCGCTGAAGGATTTGGCCGATTCGGCCGTCGGCGACCAGCACGACGCGCCGCTGTGGCGGGCGATGGCCTATGCCGGGCTGGGCCGCTGGGGCGAGGCGCGCGCCGGATTCAAAACCGCGGAGGCCGCCATCGCTACACTGCCGGTCGAGCTGCAGCGCATCGCGATCAAGGACGAGATGCGCGCCGCGATCGAAGTCGGCGACTATGGCGGCGCCGAGAACGCGCTCAACGACCTGCAAACGATCGGCATCCCGCGCGACATGCAACCGGCGCTCGCGGTGCTGATCGGCCGGCTCGACGAAGGCATCGGCCGCACCGAGGATGCGCTCAGCGCCTATCGCACTGCCGCCGATTCGTGGGATCGGCCGGCGGCAGCGCAGGGCAGGCTGCGCGAGGCCGAGCTGCGCTATTCGCTCGGCGACCTCAAGCGCGACGACGTGGTCTCCGATCTGGAATCGCTGACCACGATATGGCGCGGCGACGAAACCGAGATCGAGGCGTTGAAAACCCTTGCGGAGATCTACACCCAAGAGGGCCGCTATCGCGATTCGTTCTATGTCATGCGCAGCGCCATGACGGCGCATCCGGACTGGGACATGACGCGCAAGATCCAGGAGGAGGCGGCCAAAACCTTCGACTCGCTGTTCCTTGCCGGCAAGGGCGACTCGATGTCCGCGATCGACGCGCTGTCGCTGTTCTACGATTTCCGCGAACTGACGCCGGTCGGCAGCCGCGGCGACGAGATGATCCGCCACCTTGCCGACCGCCTAGTCTCGGTCGATTTGCTCGACCAGGCCGCCGACCTGTTGCAGTACCAGGTCGACAAGCGGCTGCAGGGTGCGGCGCGCGCCGAGGTGGCGACGCGGCTTGCCGTCATCTATCTGATGAACCGCAAGCCCGATCGGGCGCTGGCGGCGCTGCGCACGACGCGCGTCGCCGACCTGTCCGCCGACCTGCGCGATCAGCGGTTGCTGCTCGAGGCGCGCGCGCTGTCCGATCTCGGCCGCCACGAGCTCGCGCTCGACGTTGCGTCCGACCTCAAGGGACCGCTGGCGATGCGGCTGCGCTCGGACATCGATTGGGCGTCACGCAAATGGCGGCAGGCCGCCGAAGAGATCGAGCTGCTGTACGGCGAGCGCTGGAAGCAGTGGCAGCCGCTCACCGACGTCGAGCGCTGCGACATTTTGCGCGCCGAGGTTGGCTACGCGCTCGCCGAGGACAAGCTCGGCCTGGAGCGCTTCCGCGACAAATACGCGGCGAAGATGGCCGGCACGCCGGATGCGCGCGCGTTCGAGATCGTGTCGGCACCGCTCGGCAGCGGCAGCGCCGATTTTCACAACATCGCCCATGTCGCCGCCGCCGCCGACACGCTCGACGATTTTCTGCGCGACATGAAGGCGCGCTATCCGGAATCCAACCCGATCTCCGCAGGCCCGATGGCCGCGGCGCCCGCACCGCCAGCTGCGGCGCCTGCAGCGGCAGCGGCGGCGCAGCCAAAGGCCGCAGTACCGGCGCAGCCGAAGGCCGCCGCGCCGCCGGGACGCACGGCGATGCGCTGAGAGCGCTTGCTGCTCAATTTTCGCTCGGGCACACTCGCACCCGATGGCGTGGAGTGGCCTCGTATGATTGTTATCGAACGATCCGCAGTCAAATCCGACCTGGCAAAAATCCGCACCGACGTGGTCGGCAGCTTGCTGCGGCCGCCGTGTCTGAAGGAGGCGCGGGCGCGGTTCGACGACGGTGCGATCAGCGCCGCGGAGCTGCGCGCCATCGAGGACGATGCGGTGCGCGAGGCGGTGCGGCTGCAGGAGGACGTCGGCCTCGAGGTGGTGACCGACGGCGAAATGCGCCGGCTCAATTTTCAGGACAGCTTTGGCGGCTCGGTCGAGGGCTATGACGCTGCTCCCTCGACGCTCAAAGCCCACGAACGGCGCGTCGAAGGCGCGGCGCCGGGCCAGCGCTGGGACATGCGTGACATTCACGACGCCGGCACCGCGGTGTCGCATCGCCGGCCTGCCAGGGCGCGGATCAAGCTCGCCAACAATCGGCCGCTCGCCGAATACCGCTTTGTCGCGCAGGCGGCGAAGGGGCCGGCGAAAGTGTCGCTGATCGGGCCCGACCGCATCTCGCAGCGCTTCGCCTACGAGAGCTCGACCGCGGTCTATCGCGACATGGACGAGTTTTTGTCCGACGTGGTGGCGATCGAGCGGCAGATCGTATCGAGCCTGGTCGAGGCCGGCTGCCGCTATGTGCACATCGATGCGCCGGGCTTTACCGCTTACGTCGACCCGCCGTCGCTGGAACAGATGCGCGCGCGCGGCGAAGACCCGGAGCGGAATTTCGCCCGTTCGCTCAAGGCCGAGGCCGCTTTGATTGTGAACTATCCGGGCGTGACCTTCGGCATTCATCTGTGCCGCGGCAATCAGCGCAGCATGTGGCACCGCGAAGGCGCCTACGACGCCATCGCCGAAAGGCTGTTCAACGAGCTGCCGCACCAGCGCTTTCTGCTCGAATATGACACGGCGCGGGCTGGCTCGTTCGAGCCGCTGCGGTTTATGCCGAAGGGCAGGGTGGCGGTGCTCGGTCTCGTCAGCACCAAGGGGCCGGACCTCGAGAGCCTCGATACGCTGAAGCGGCGCATCGACGAGGCGGGCAAATTTCTGCCGCTCGATCAGCTCGCGCTGTCGCCGCAATGCGGCTTCGCCTCCGATGTGGTCGGCAACCTGCTCGGGCCGGACGACCAGAGGCGCAAGCTCGAACGTGTGGTGGAGGCGGCGCGGGCGGTTTGGGGCTAGTCGCATCGGCGCGACGCCGAGGTTTTCTAGGAACCTCCCGTTTCTCATC
>JASHWN010000518.1 GCA_030044035.1 Xanthobacteraceae bacterium | reverse complement strand
CTGCCAGAGAAACCACAGCGGCCCGACCGGCCAGAACGGCAGCGCGAACAATTTGTCGAGGTAATCCGGTACGCTCGGAGCAAGCGCCGTCACGCTGTAGCTGGGGTAAGTGGCCAGCGGGATGACGACGAGAATGCCGAACAGAAACGGCACGCCGAGCCGCAGCAGGCGGTCGCGCACGAAGCCGAAATTCCCCTTGCGCAGCAGACTCGGCCAGACGAACAGGCCGGACAGGAAGAACATCAGCGACATCAGATAAACGTCCTGCCAGGCGCAGAGCAGGTCGAGGCCGAAGAAGCGATGGTCGTCGACGATCGGGAAGGCGCGCCACGTATAGGGCGGACCCGAAAAATCGCTCACCGCCGGCGCGAAGCTCAGATAGGCCAGCGCCGAATGAAAGGCGAGCACGATGAGAATGACGATACCGCGTAAGTTGTCGAGCGCCAGACTAGCACGCGAGGCGGCGGGGCGCGGCGGCGCAGCCTCACCCTCCCGACCAAATCGGAGCGATTGCAAGAATGCCATGTCAGCCATTTGTCGTGTTCTCGACCAAAAAGGTTTCCGTCTCAAAACCGATAAAATCCGCACCCAGGAGGCTCACAATGGCATAACGCCCGGATAGTTCCAGTCTGCCGGGACGTTTGCGGCAGCCGGCCGCCCCGTCTTTGGCGCGATGCCGGTCCAAAACGTCGCTAAATCACCGCATTGTCTCGGCATGCGTTGTGCGGCATCAAAGTCGCCATATTGATTCTCTCCGCGATAGGGGAATGGAGGCCTGATGATTGAGCACATGCGAAAGCTCGGGTTTTTGGCAGGATTTTTGGCGCTGGCTGCCGCGGGCCATTCCGTGGCGGCGGCCGAGCCGTCGGTGGCCGGTCTGTGGCAGAAGGTCGATGGCGAAACCGGCAAACCGGTCAGTTGGTTCCTGTTTGTCGAGCGCGACGACGGCAGTTGGCAGGGCGTCATCGCCAAATATTTTCTTCGTCCGGGCGACCGGCCGGACCAAGTCTGCTCGAACTGCCGCGATGACCGCCACAACCAGCCGCTGCTCGGCCTGCCGCTCATTCGCGGCATGAAGCAGGACGGCTTGACCTATGAGAGCGGCAACATTCTCGACCCGCGCGACGGCAACACCTACGACGCCGTGATGAAAGTCAGCCCCGACGGCCAGACGCTGACCGTGCGCGGCTATCTCGGCTTCGTGCTGTTCGGCCGCGACGAGGTTTGGCAGCGGCTGCCTGACAGCGCGGTCAAGGAGCTCGATCCGGTCGTCATCGCGCGCTATCTGCCCGGGCACGCCGTGCCGCATAAGCAGAGCGGGCCTCGGCATTCGGAAAATACCGCGGCCTCGATGAGCCCCGCGCGTTAGACCGACGCGGCGCTCCGCTGCCGCATCAGTCCGCGCCGACGCCGAATTCACAGCCCGGCTGCGCGTAGCGATAACGCGACACGCCGTAACGGTCGCGCTCAATCACCGGCCGGCAGCGCGCGGCCCAGCGCTTGTCACGCTCCTTGGCGCGCGCGATCGCGGCTTCATCGAGCGGTTGCGGCACGAACCGCAGGTACGGATCGCCGGCCGGCGCCCAACGCCTCACGCAGTTGATCGAAGACCAGGAGCCGACACAGCCGCCGCTCTCGAGCATTGGCACCTCTTGGGCCTGCGCGGCCGCCAAGCCGGCACACCAGAACAGCACGGCAAGCGCAAGCGCCACGCCGACAGCGCTCGCCGATCGCGCCGGCGGCTTCGCGAAAGCAAAGTGGAAAGTTAACACCGCACGCTCCATCGCGCGTTTCGCGATCCGCCTCGGACCGTTCACGCTGTTTTTTAACGACGCTGCGCGCGCACATTCCGGCTGCGTTTCGGAACATGCGGCCAGCGCCGGCTGCCACCGAGCAACCGCGATGCCAGCCGCGCTGACCTGATTTGGGACAGGTGGACAGAAGATTTCGGCGACTCAACATTCCGTCACCCTGAGGTGCTCGGCGCCAACGGGTCCGCGCAAAGCGCGGCCCGATGACAAGCTCCGCGCCGAGCCTCGAAGGGCGACGGCCTCAGCGCCTCGGCCGCATCCTTCGAGGGCCGCTTCGCGGCCACCTCAGGATGACGGTTAATCACTTAGGCGTGTTCTTCACCTTCGCACGATGAACGAATCCGGCCGCCGCCGGCGGTCCCATTTGCGCCGTTGCAGTTGGGGAACGTCGTCGGCCGCTTGCGGATAGCCGAGACAGAAATAGCCGATGAATTTCCAATGCCCTGGCACGTCGAGAATGGTCGCAACCTCGCGCGGATCGAGGATCGAGACCCAGCCCATGCCGATGTCCTGGGCGCGCGCCGCGAGCCAGATCGTGTGCACGGCCGTGACCGCCGAATACTCGATCATCTCCGGCATGGTGCGGCGCCCGAGCAAATGGCCTTGCGGCGTGGTGCGGTCGGCGAACACCGCGACGTGGCACGGCGCCTCGTCGAGGCCGGCGAGCTTGAGCCGGGCATAGCGCGCCGCGCGCATGCGGCTTTGCGCGGCGAGCGCCTGCGCGTTGCAGGCTTCGAAATTGCGCCGGATCGCGGCGCGCCGCGCCGCATCCTCGACCACGACAAAGCGCCACGGCTCGCTTAGGCCGACCGAGGGCGCAAGACACGCCAGCTCGATCAGCGCTTCCAGCGCGCCGCGCGGCAGCGGCTCGGGCCGGAAACGCCGCACGTCGCGGCGCCAGACCAGAAGGTCGCGCAACCGGCCGCGGAACGCAGCATCGAACTTGGCCGCGCGCTGTTTTGCGGCGGGTCTTTTACTCCGCGAGCGTGGTCGCGCTGCCATGCTGCTCAGTCGATGCGGCGGAAGGCAGCGAACGCGCGCTGCAGCCGGCGCCATGCGTCCGCATCGGCCGGCAGTCCGAAACGCAGCCATTCGGTTTGTTGCGGAAAACGGCGCACCAAAATGCCGGCGCGCCCGAGGTGATCGAACAGCGCAGACGCGCGCGGCGTGCGTGCCAGCCGGAACAGGCTGGTGCCGCCGACGATGTCGAGACCGGCGCCGGTTAGGATCGCATCGAGCTTTTTGGCCGCCGCCGTCAGCCGCTTTCGCGTACGCCCGATCCAGGTTTTATCGGCGAGCGCCGCGGTGCCGACCGCGAGCGCCGGGCCGGATACCGCCCAGGGACCGAGGACCGCCGCGATACGCTCCGCCAGCTGCGGCGCCGTGAGCGCAAAGCCGAGGCGCAGCCCGGCCAGCCCAAAAAATTTACCGAACGACCGCAGCACGATGACGTTGCCGAGCGCCACGTCGAGCGCGAGACTTTCGCCCGCCGGCCCGACGTCCATGAAGGCTTCGTCGACAACAAGAAGGCCGCCGCGCCCGCGCAAACGTCTGGCCAGCGCGGTCAGGTCGTTGCGCGCGAACAGGCGGCCGTCGGGATTATTGGGATTGCCGACCAACACGAGCCGCGCGTCAGCGGCCGCCGCGATATCGCGCACCGCGACCACGTCATGTCCGGCGAGCAAAGCGGCCCGGGCGAACTCGCCATAGCCCGGCGTCACGATAGCGGCGCGGCCCGGCGGCACCAATCGCGCGACCATGGGCAGCAGAATTTGCGTGCCGGGCGCACAGACGACATGCGCGGCCGAAGGCGCGCCATAGGCAAGCGCGGCGGCTTCGGCCAGCGCGTCGGTCGCATCGGCATCCGGCAGCCGGGCGAAGGCGTCGGCCGACAAGCGCGGCAGGCGGTACGGATGAGGATTGA
>JASHWN010000062.1 GCA_030044035.1 Xanthobacteraceae bacterium | reverse complement strand
GGGCCGTTCGCCATCCTGCCGCTCAAAGGCCGCCGCTCCTCGATCGTGTGGACCGAGCAGGCGAGCGAAGCCGAGCGCATCGTCGCGCTGCCCGATGCCGCGTTTCACGATGAACTCGAGCAGCGCTTCAAGCTGCATCTCGGCGAGATCAAAGTGGTGGGCGCACGGCGCGTGCTGCCGCTCGGTTTCTTCGTGGCGCGTTCGTTCGTCGCCGCGCGCATCGCGCTCGCCGGTGACGCCGCGCACGTCATTCATCCGATCGCCGGACAGGGCCTCAATATGGGACTGAAGGACGTTGCCGCGCTGGCCGAAGTGATCGTCGATGCGGCGCGGCTCGGCCTCGATCCCGGCGCCGCAACGGTGCTGGAACGTTATCAGCGCTGGCGCCGCTTCGACACCATGACGATGGGCTTCGCCACCGACGGGTTGAACCGGCTGTTCTCCAACCGCTCCGACGTGCTGCGCCTGGTCCGCGACATAGGCCTCGGCATGGTCGAGCGCCTGCCGGGCGTCAAGCGCCTGTTCATCCGCGAAGCCGCCGGCCTGTTCGGCGACGTCCCCAAACTGCTGCGCGGCGAAGCGCTGTAGCATCGCCATGGCCTTCGAGCGCATCGCGGTCATCGGCGCCGGCGCCTGGGGCACGGCGCTGGCACTGACCTGCGCGCGCGCCGGGCGCAGCGTCACGCTGTGGGAGCACGATGCCGCAAACGCCGCCAATCTGAAAAAGCATCGCGAGAGCCTGTTTCTGCCGGGCGTGCGCATCCCCGACGAAATTGTCATCGCGCCCGATCTTGCCGCGTCGGCAGGCGCGCAAGCGATGCTGCTGGTCGTGCCGGCGCAAGCGGTGCGCAGCGCCGTGCAAAAACTTGCGCCGCTGGTCACGCCCGGCACGCCGGTCATCGTTTGCGCCAAGGGCATCGAGCGCGGCAGCCAGCAATTCATGACCGACGTGGTCGCCGCGTGCGCGCCGCAGGTCGTGCCGGCGATCCTGTCGGGGCCGAGCTTTGCCGCCGACGTGGCGCGCCGGCTGCCGACCGCGGTAACGCTCGCCGCCCGCGACGGCACGCTCGCCGGTGAACTTGCGCGCGCGCTCGGCTCGGCGAATTTCCGGCCCTATCACGCGACCGACGTGCGCGGCGTCGAGATCGGCGGCGCCGCCAAGAACGTGCTGGCGATCGCCGCCGGCATCGTCGCCGGCCGCAAGCTCGGCGCCAGCGCCGCGGCGGCGCTGGTGACCCGCGGCTTTGCCGAATTGGCGCGCTTCGGCCGTGCCTACGGTGCGCGGCCGGAGACGATGATGGGCCTGTCCGGGCTCGGCGACTTGTTGCTGACCTGCTCGAGCCCGCAATCGCGCAATTTTTCGTTCGGCGTCGCGCTCGGCGGCGGGCAGCGGCCGGGCGACATCCACGGCGGCTTGGCAGAAGGCGTGTTCACCGCGCCGGTGCTGCTCGACATGGCGCGCGAGAAAAACGTCGACATGCCGATCTCGGCCGCGGTCGCTGCCGTGCTGAGCGAAAGGCTGAGCGTCGATGCGGCGATCGAATCGCTGCTGACGCGGCCATTGCGGGCGGAGGAATGACCATGGCGTACTGGCTGTTGAAGACCGAACCGGAAGAGTTTTCCTGGACCGACCAGGTGGCACGCGGCAAGAAAGGCGAACCGTGGAGCGGCGTGCGCAATTTCATCGCGCGCAAGAACCTCAAGGAGATGAAGCAGGGCGAGAAGTTTTTCTTCTATCACACCGGCAAGGAGAAGCAGGTCGTCGGCATCGGCGAAGTGTTGCGCGAGGCCTATCCCGACCCGACCGCCGAGAAGGGCGAGCCGTGGGTCGCCATAACCACCGGCGCCGTCGAACCGCTGCCGCAGCCGGTGACGCTTGCCGCGATCAAGGCCGAGCCGAAGCTCAACGACATGGCGCTGGTCAAATACGCGCGGCTTTCGGTGCAACCGGTCTCGGCGAACGAGTGGAAATACATCTGCAAGATGGGCGGATTGAAGGGCTGAATGCGGTTCGCTTGGCATTCATGGCGTGTGGCCGGCATCGTGCCCTTCTTAGTACTCGACATGTGCGGGGGCGCGCCGCGCGTCCGGCGAGATCGGCTTCGTGCGGCGAGGCTCCGCTCCAAGTCCTCCGTCACACCTTCCGTTCCGCTGCAAACAAGAGAGCATCGTCGAGCCGATCATTGCCCCAGAACATCTCCGTCCCGACGAAGAAGGTCGGTGCACCGAAGATGCCCTTGGCACGGGCCTGTTCTGTCTGGTCGCGGAGCCGCGTCTTGACAGGCTCCGATTGAGCCCGCTCTATAAGGCCCAACGCCGAGAGCCCCAGCTCGGCGACGATGGGTGCCATTTGCTCCGGCTGATTGATGTCCTGATCGCGCGCGAAATTGAGCTCCATCACTTTGCGGCAGAAGGCGCCGATCCAAGGCTGATCGACGCCCAATAGCGCGATCCGCAGCGGCAACACGCCGAGACGCGGAAACACGCTTGGTTTGACCCAGGGCGCGAGACCGTATTTCCGGCAAAGGCGCGCCATGTCTTGCTGCACATAGACGCCCTTCTCCTTTTGCAGGACGAAGGGCGAGTTCTCCATCCCCAAAGCGCGAAAGATTGGCCCGAGGAGGAAAGGCTTCCAAGCGATCCGGACGCCGTGCCGCCGCGCCTCCTGTTCGATCCGCATCACGCTCAGGTAGCTGTAGTTGCTGCCGAACTCGAACCAAAACTCGATCTCGGCTGTCGGCTCGGGCTGTTTGGCTACTCCTGTCATTGGCGGGCGTCCTTCGCGGTAAGCACCAGAGGGGACTTGGATCAGCTGCAGGCGGCAATTTCCTTACGAATGCCAATCTTCTCGAGGCGCGCCTTCTCGGCCGCCGGGAGCGCCGCCGACCATTCCGCTTCCTGTCCGTGCAGCGGAAGAGCGCGCTTTCCCTGAAAGCGGACGTGAGACAGATACTGCCGCCGGCGCGCTTCGCAACCCAAGCCAAAAACGCGCGCTCATCGGCAGCGTGATCGGTAGAGTTCTTAATCGCGGACAAAGACCTCGATCGGCAGCGCGTGATTGATGACGTAGCTGCCGAGGTTCGGATCGTGGTGATCGGGCTGGACGCGACCGCAGGCATCCTTGGCGCGGGCGAGCAGGGTGTATTTGCCCGGCTGTTGCGGCGTCAGCCACTCATATGTCCAGCGCCGCCAGGCGTACCGTTGAGCGGGATCCAGGAATTTTGCCTCGACCCACGTCCGACCGTCGTCGGTGCTCAGCGCGACCTCGGTGACTTCAGACTCGCCCGTCCACGCTGCGCCGAACACCTCGTAAACCTGGTTCGTCGGAACGGTTTCGTAGACGCGCGGCCGGAAAATCTCGGATTTGATCGGCATTTCCGCTAGAGGCCGTCGCACCGGCATTCCTTCCACACGGTCCCAGTAGCCATAATCCGAGGTCTGCCAATAGCCTTGAAACGGCTCGCGCACGGCTTCAATTCGCGTCAACCATTTGACCGACGCCATGCCAAAATGACCGGGCACGATGGCCCGGACCGGATAGCCGTGATCGCGACGGAGCTCGCGGCCATTCATCTGGTAGGCGATCAGAACCTCCTCCTGCTGCGCCTTGTTCAGCGGCAAGCTCCGCGCATAGGAGATTGCGCCGGGCGGCAGCGGCGGTTCTGCCGGGATACCGCGATCGGCTCCTTCGAGCACGATCTCGCACACGTCAGCAGCGATGCCGGCGCGCTCAAGCAGCGCTGCCAGAGGCACGCCGGTCCATTCGGCGTTGCCGACGGCGCCGAGTTCCCATTGCGCGCCTGGAACCGAAGGCACCAAAAAGACCCGGCTGTTGCCCGCGCACTCCAGCGCTGCAACCACGGTCTTGGACGGCATTTCCCGCAAACTGCGATAGCTTAGAGCAAGTGGCTGGCGGACCGCCCCGCCGACCCGCAGCGCGTATTCCGCAATCTTCAGATCGGGTGCCGCAAAGTGATTGCGGATGTAGAACAGTTCGGCGGGGGTCAGAAAGGTGTTGATCTGATCAACGGCAGCCTCGAGATTGGTCGGTTCTTTTTGGCGGATGGTCAAGCCAACTTGAGAGGATTGCGGCATCGCTCTTGCTCCATGTCCAGCCCGTATGACCCTTTATTCCGTTAAGGCCGCTCTTGTGGCCGCGCCGGCGACGTCTGTTAAGCTCGCGACAGACATGCGATCCGGTCGAATCGATCATCTTTCGAAAAATTGCCGGTCCTTTCTTTTTCTTGGCGTTTCGGCGCCGTTGAAATTGATGCGAGCCGGTGCCCGCGGATCCGAAATGACAAAGGGAACTATCGGTTGATCGAGCGGCCGGCTAATCGATCTTGATACCGAGCGAGGTCACGATCGGCGTCCACTTGGCGATCTCGTCTTCGAT
>JASHWN010000517.1 GCA_030044035.1 Xanthobacteraceae bacterium | reverse complement strand
TGCCGTTTGCCGAGATCAAGCTCGTGCACGCCAACGACCGGCTCGAGGCGCTGCTCCGCGGCGCGACCGAAGCGGCGGCGCTGATGGAGCCTTTGGTCAGCCGCGCGCTCGCCGCCGGCGCGCGCACCGTCGCCGACCTGCGCTGGCGCGGCGGCATCGTTGCCGGCAACGACATCGACGACGCGACCGCGGAAAAGCTGCGCCGCGCGCTTAACCGCGCGATCGCCTGGCTCTCCGAGAACGAGGAACGCTCGCGCGAGCAGGTTCTGCGCGACCTGCCGCCCGAGCAGCGCAAGGGCGGCCTGATGCCCGAACTCATTGGCGTCGAGACCTACCGCGCCGAGGAGTTCCGGGAAAAGGTCGACTGGATGCTCGACCGCGGCTTTCTCACCACCGCGCCGGCCTACGAGGAGGTCGTGCGCAGCAAATAGCGGCCGCCCCTGCGCCGCAAAAGCTTCGATTTTCGCAAATACCACCTATGCGCTGCCGGCCGATCACGAAAAATCGACCGGCAATTACATTGTGTTAGCCTCGCCGGGGCGGCAAAACGATACGGGGCGGCTGACACCGGCGGCAGCGGCTGATCGCTGCAGCCGCGCTGGCGGCTCACACCACGGCAAACGGCGCTCCCGGTGCAACCAGGCTTCATGGCTTCGATCCTGCGGCGCGAGCTGAGCGGCATTGGCGCCGCGCTGCTCTTGGTCGCGGTAACCACGATCGTCGGGGTGTTTCTCCGGCAGTATGTCGGCATCCTGCGCGGCTCGGTGCTCTACCTCGTGCCGGTCATGGTGCTGGGTTACACCTACGGCGTCGTTCCGGCGCTGATCGCGGCGGTCGCCGGCGTGCTGCTTTCCGGCTATCTGTTTTTCGCCCAGCTCTACAGTTTGCGGGTCGCTTCGCCGCAGGAGATTCTCAACCTGCTGCTCTTTATGGTCGTCGCGGTGGTGGTGTCGCAGCTTTCGAGCTCCGCCAAGCGGCACATCACGCTTGCCCGCAAGCGCGAGCGGGAAATGAGCGATCTCTACGCGTTCTCGCGCCGCCTCGCCGCAGCGCCCAATGCCGCCGAAATCTTCATCGCCATCCAGAACCATTTGGCGAACCTGGTGCAGCGCCGCGTCGTGCTCCTTGGCGCCGCCGAGGCCGGCGATGCCGCCGAGGTGCCCGACCGCGTGCGCGCCCAGGTGGCGCGCGTCGAAGGCGACCGCGAGCTCGAATGCACGGCCGAGGACGGCGCCGGCAACACCTGGCTCATTCGC
This sequence comes from Xanthobacteraceae bacterium, assembly GCA_030044035.1. Classification (GTDB taxonomy): domain Bacteria; phylum Pseudomonadota; class Alphaproteobacteria; order Rhizobiales; family Xanthobacteraceae; genus BOG-931. The sequence continues at coordinate 3,949 of JASHWN010000517.1, read as the reverse complement.
CGCGTGTCGCCGAAAACGCCGGCCTTCGGCGTGGTCGCGGTCGATCTCGGCAATGTCGCGGGCGATGCCTTGGCGGAGGTGCGCCAGCGCATCGACGATGCGCTCGCCGACGCCGCCGCGACGCTGGAGCGGCTCGACGTCGCGCGCGCGCTCAACGAGGCCAAGATGCGCTCGGAGACCGAGCTGTTGCGCGAGGCGCTGATCGGCTCGGTGTCGCACGAGCTGCGCACCCCGCTCGCCTCCATTCTCGGTGCCGCCACCGTGCTCGCCAATGCGCCGGCGTTGGCCAAGGACGAGCGGCTCCTTGGGCTCGCCGGCGTGGTGCGCGACGAGGCCGAGCGGCTCAACAGCGACATTCAGAACCTGCTCGACGCCACCACCATCAGCCGCCAGCAGGTGCGGCCGAAGCCGCAATGGGTCGAGCCGGTCGACCTGGTCAATGCCGCGCTCGAGCATCGCAAGCGGCGCCTCGCCGGGCATCCGGTGAGCCTCGATCTGCATCCCAATCTGCCGATCGTGCGCATCGATCCGGCGCAGGTCGAGCAGGCGCTGGCGCAGATTTTGGACAATGCGGCAAAATACTCGCCCGATGGCGCGCCGATCCGCATCGCCGCCCGCGTCCACGGCAACGAGGTCGTCATTGCCGTGCACGATCGCGGTGCCGGCCTCACCGACGAAGACAAAAGCCAAATCGGCAAGCGCTTTTTCCGTGGCGCGCGGCAGGCCGGCGTCACGTCGGGCTCCGGGCTTGGCCTGTGGATTGCGCGCGCCTTTATCAGCGCCAATGGCGGCGAGGTCGAAGTGGCAAGCGACGGCGCCGGCCGCGGCACCACGGTTTCCATCTACCTGCCGGCGACGCCGGAGCCGGTGCCCGACGAATCCGTCGCGCCGGAGACAATGCCGGGCGAAGCTTCGCCCGTGGAGGTCAGCATCCCATGAATGAAATTCCGCCCTCGGTTCTGGTCGTCGACGACGAGATCCAGATCCGCCGCTTTCTGCGCACCGGGTTCGAGCTCGACGGCTTCACCGTGCAGGAGGCCGAAACCGGCGCCGAGGCATTACGCGCGGCGACGCTAAAACCCTCCGACCTCGTGATTCTCGATCTCGGCTTGCCCGACGTCGACGGCGCCGAGGTGTTGGAGCGGCTGCGCGCCTGGTCCGGCGTGCCGCTGATCGTGCTCTCGGTACGCGGCAGCGAGGCCGAAAAGGTCCGGCTCCTCGAGCTCGGCGCCGACGATTACGTCGTCAAGCCGTTCGGCATGGCCGAGCTTCTGGCGCGCGCCCATTCGGCGATGCGGCGGCAATTGCGCAGCGTGCGCGGCGAGCCGGTAGTGCGCTTCGGGCCGCTGTCGATCGACTTCACCGCGCGCGCGGTGTTCATCAACGACACCCGCCTGACCTTGACGCCGAAAGAATATCGCCTGCTGCAGATTCTGGCGCAGCATTCCGGCAACGTCGTCACCCACCAGTTCCTGCTGCGCGAAGTGTGGGGCAACGAGCACGTCGACGACACCCATTATCTGCGCATCTTCGTGCGCAAGCTGCGCCGCAAGATCGAGGCCGATCCGACCCAGCCGCGCATTCTGCGCACCGAGCTCGGCGTCGGCTATCGGCTGGTGTCGAGCGAGGCCGCCGCGGCGCTGGCGCCGGGCGCGCCCAGCGGCGAGCCGTCGCCGCGAATCACCACGCAATAGCGACGCAGTAGCGCCCCGTATCCGTCACCCTGAGGTGCTCGGCGCATAGCGCCGAGCCTCGAAGGGCGACGGCCCGGGACTCACGGGCCGCATCCTTCGAGGCTCGCGCTGCGCGCGAGCACCTCGGGATGACGGGAATAGGCGCAGCAACGCTTTGAAAGATCGTGATTTTTCCACCCCGCGCCGGAATGATGGCGGCTTCGCGGCAATTTAGCGGCGGGAATCAACCCGATTTGAACTTTTTTATCGTAAACCTGTTGCCCGGTCACGACGACTAAGGGGAGCGGGGTTTCCGCCGCGACAGGACAACAACGGACGGCCAACCGTCCGCCAAGAAAAGCAGGGATGCCATGCTTGCCTCGAAAAACCATCTTCTCAGCGCCGCCATGGGCGCTCTCGTCGCCGCCTCTGCGCTCACCAGTGTTGCGGCCGCCACCAACCCGGGGCCGCGCTATGACGGCGTCTGGAGCGTCTCGGTCGTGACCGAAAAGGGCGATTGCGACCGCGGCTATCGCTATCCGATCCGCATCGCCAACGGCGTGCTCGCCAATGGCGGCAGCGACCCGTTCACGATCAGCGGCAAGGTCGCGCCCTCGGGCGCCATCACCGTGACGGTGTCGAGCGGCTCGAAGAGCGCCACCGGCTCGGGTCATCTCGCCGGCAACAGCGGCGAAGGCCTTTGGCACGGCGGCGCCTGCTCCGGCACCTGGACCGCCGAACGCCGCAGCTCGTAGGGGCTGCGACTCTCGCGCCTCGTATCCGTCACCCTGAGGTGGCCGCGCGGAGCGCGGCCCTCGAAGGGCGACGGCCGAAGCGTTCGGGCCGGCATCCTTCGAGGGCCGCCTTCGGCGGCCGCCTCAGGATGACGGTCAACAGTTACTCCGCCTCCTTGTCGTCGTCCTCGCCGCCTTCTTCGCCGGCGAGAATCTTTTCGGCGATCAAGCCGGCATTCTGCCGGATGGCGGCTTCGATTTTCTGCGCGATGTCGGGATTGCCTTTGAGAAACGCCTTGGCGTTTTCGCGGCCCTGGCCGATGCGCTGGCTGTCGTAGGAGAACCAGGCGCCGGATTTTTCCACCACGCCGGCCTTGACGCCGAGATCGATCAATTCGCCGGTTTTTGACACGCCCTCGCCGTACATGATGTCGAACTCGACCTGCTTGAATGGCGGCGCCAGCTTGTTCTTGACCACTTTGACGCGGGTCTGGTTGCCGACCACCTCGTCGCGCTCCTTGATGGCGCCGATCCTGCGGATGTCGAGCCGCACCGAGGCGTAGAATTTGAGCGCGTGGCCGCCGGTCGTGGTCTCCGGCGAGCCGTACATGACGCCGATCTTCATGCGGATCTGGTTGATGAAGATCACCATCGTGTTGGAGCGGTTGATCGAGGCGGTGAGCTTGCGCAGCGCCTGGCTCATCAGGCGCGCCTGCAGCCCGGGCTGGCTGTCGCCCATCTCGCCCTCAAGCTCGGCGCGCGGCACCAAAGCCGCCACCGAATCGATGACCAAAATGTCGACCGCGCCGGAGCGCACCAGGGTGTCGGCGATTTCCAGCGCCTGCTCGCCGGCGTCGGGCTGCGAGATCAGAAGGTCGTCGACATTGACGCCGAGCTTTCGCGCGTAGATCGGATCGAGCGCATGCTCGGCGTCGATGAAGGCGCAGATGCCGCCCTTCTTCTGCGCCTCGGCGACGCAGTGCAAAGCGAGCGTGGTCTTGCCCGACGATTCGGGCCCGTAAATCTCCACCACCCGGCCGCGCGGCAGGCCGCCGACGCCGAGCGCGATGTCGAGCCCGAGCGAGCCGGTCGACACCACCTCGATGTCCATGGCCGCCATGTTCTTGCCGAGCCGCATGATCGAGCCCTTGCCGAAATTGCGCTCGATCTGCGACAGCGCGGCATCAAGGGCCTTCGACTTATCCATGGACGATCCTTCGACGAGACGAAGCGCTGCACCTGCACTCATGATCCGTGCTCCTTATGGCCGGGAATCTGTGGGCCGACAACGGACGCCAAGTCGCTCGCTCAAGCCTGCGAACGCCAGCACCAGCCACCGGGCCCCGCAAAGGGCGATGGGCAGCACTGTACATGATTTGTTCTCAGTTCGCAATATGTTCTTTTGGGGGTTGGGGCGCTGTCCTAATTCCAAGGCACCTAGGACACTTTGTTCTTTCACTTAGGACACTGCGATAAAATCGGCCGTCACTGGCGATTCCTTTCCGTCGCTTGGCGGGCTCCGCAATGGACGGAGCTGTCGGG
>JASHWN010000516.1 GCA_030044035.1 Xanthobacteraceae bacterium | reverse complement strand
GGCAGCGCCGGCCATGGCCCGCGGCGCCGCGGGCCGCACCGAGCTCAGCGCGCCGGCCGAACAGACGGCGCATTCCATTTCAGTTTCGGCGCGCGCCGAATAGGCCAAAAAGCGGCGCCCAGCGATCAAGGCCGCGATCGCGCCTGCCTTGTCGCGAACCCTCCCACTTGCGCTTGCGCGGCCATGCGCGCGCTGTCATTTATCGAATTGAACCTCATGCCGTGGATGCGCAGCGATGCTTGATCGGCCGAAAATCGACCCTGCCCTGCTGGCCCGTTTTGCCGCGATCGTCGGCGACAAATACGCCATCACCGATCCGGCCGCGCAGGCGCCGTATCTGGTCGAGATGCGCAATATGTTTGAGGGCCACACGCCGATGGTGCTGCGGCCCGACTCAGTGGAAGAAGTGTCGAAGATTCTCGCATTGGCCAACGAGACGGCGACGCCGATCGTGCCGCAAGGCGGCAATACCGGTCTCGTCGGCGGACAGATCCCGCTGCACAGCGAGATCCTGTTGTCGCTCAACCGGCTCGACCGCATCCGCGAGGTCGATGCGACCTCGAACACGCTGACCTGCGAGGTCGGCGTCACCCTGCAGCGCGCGCGCGAAGCCGCCGCCGCGGTCGACCGGCTCTATCCGCAATTGCTGCCCTCGGAAGGCACCTGCACGATCGGCGGCAATCTGTCGACCAATGCCGGCGGCACCGCGGCGCTGGCGCACGGCATCGCCCGCTCGCACGTGCTCGGCATCGAGGTGGTGCTGGCCGACGGCCGCGTCCTCAACAATCTCAACAAGCTGAAAAAGGACAACACCGGCTACGATCTGAAAAACCTGTTCATCGGTGCCGAAGGCACGTTGGGCGTGATCACCGCCGCGGTGCTGCGCCTGGTGCCGCGGCCGCGCTCGGTCGAGACCGCGTTCGTCGGCGTGCCGTCGGTTGAAGCGGCGCTCGAGCTTCTTGGGCTCGCCACCGAGCAAACCGCCGGCGGCGTCACCAGCTTCGAGATCATGACCCGCCGCGGCGTCGAGCTCGTGCTCAGCCACGGCGCCGGCTGCCGCGATCCGCTGGCGGCGCCGCATCCCTGGTACGTGCTGATCGAATTGTCGTCGCAGCAGCGCGAGGGTTTGCGCGGCGTCTTGGAGGACGTGCTGGCGCAAGGCGTCGAGCAAAATCTGGTGCTCGACGCCACGATTGCCGAGAGCCTCGAGCAGGCCAAGGCGTTCTGGCGCATCCGCGAAATGTTCGGCGAGGTGCAGCGCTATGCCGGCGGCTCGATCAAGCACGACGTGTCGGTGCCGGTCGCCGCGGTGCCGGCCTTCATCGCCGAGGCGAACGCCGCCGTCACGGCGCTCATTCCCGGCGCGCGGCCGCTGCCGTTCGGCCATCTTGGCGACGGCAACATTCATTACAACGTGACGCAGCCGGAAGGCGCCGACAAAGCCGCCTATCTCAAGCGCTGGGATGAGGTGAACGCGGTGGTGTTCGCGGTGGTGAAGAAATACGGCGGCTCGATTTCGGCCGAGCACGGCGTCGGCGTGGTCAAGCGCGATCTGTTGCCGTCGGTGAAGGATGCGGTGGCGCTCGACCTGATGCGCACGCTCAAGCGCACGCTCGATCCCAACGGCATCCTCAATCCCGGCAAGGTGCTTTAGGCTTCTGCGCAGACTGCCGCGAAGACAGGAAACGGGTGTCGGCCAATCGATAAAGGCAGGAGATTTGCTCTCGATCGACAGAATCGGAGCGAGTCGTCGTTATGTCCTGCTATACCGAGCGTGACGCTGCTCCCGCCGCGATACCGTTGCGGACGTTTTCCTTGCGAGCATTTTGCCGCGACGCCATCGTCTGGATGCGGTCATGCCGGCAGCGCCAGCGCGAGCGCCAACAGCTGCTGGACTACATGGCTATCGATCATCGTGCGGCGGCCGACATCGGCATGAAACGCTATGACGCACTGGAGTGGGCCAACCGGCCGTTCTGGCCCGATTAAAGCAGCGACAGCTGATCGTTCGATTTTTTGGCGGAGTTTGGTTTCACCTCCGCTGCACCGGCGCTTGCCTTTTGCGGCGCCGCCGTTTCGTCCGCACCCTCGACATAGGGCGCGATGAGCGCTGCGGAATCGTTGGCGACGCGGTTGACGGCGGGCGAGACCTGGTAGGCTTCCAACAAGTCGTCGCGTGCCGGCACGAGCAGCGCCGCAGCGGTCGGCGCATCGACCTTGGCGCAATCGAGCCAAAGATCGAACGCATCCGGCGGCAGGATCACCGGCATGCGGCCGTGAATGAACGACAGCGTGCGGTTGGCGAGCGTGGTGACGATGGCCGCGGTGTCGAGCTCTTCGCCGTTCGGTCCGGTCCAGCTCTCCCACAATCCGGCGAACGCGAACGGGGCGCCGTCCTTGCGGCGCACGAAGTAAGCCTGCTTGCGGCCGCCGGTCTCCCGCCATTCGTAAAAGCCGTCGGCTGGGATGAGGCAGCGCCGCCGCCGCATGGCGTTGCGAAAGGCCGGCTTGCCGACCACCGATTCGGCGCGCGCGTTGATCAACAGCGAGACGCTTTTCGGATCTTTCACCCAGCCCGGAATAAAACCCCAGCGCACCAGCGCGAAGTGGCGCTTGCCCTCGGCAACCCGCACGATCGGAACCGGCTGCGTCGGCGCCACGTTGTAGCGCGGCGGAAAATTCGGCTGTTCCGGATAGCCGAACAGCGCGCGGATCGCCGCCGGCGGCGACGTGATGACATAACGTCCGCACATACGCTAAGGAGATAATCCCGCTGCGGCGGCATATCCAGGACATCGTCGGCTTGTCCGCAACAAAGCAGGTTTTCACCACGAGCGAGATGGCGCGCAGCTACCCGGCGCGGCCGTATCTCGCGGTCAGCGCCGCCATCTTCCGCGACGGCCGCGTGCTCATCGTACGGCGGGCGCGGCCGCCGGCGCACGGCCTCTACACGCTGCCGGGCGGCGGCGTCGAGCTCGGCGAAACGCTCGAGGAGGCGGTGATCCGCGAGGTGCGCGAGGAAACCGGGCTCGAGGTCAAGCCGGTCGCGCTTGCCGGCTATCGGCAGGCGATCGCGCGCGATGCCGCCGGCAAGGTCGAGCGGCACTTCGTCATTCTGCCGTTCGCGGCGCGCTGGATCGCCGGCGACGTGACGCTCAACGAGGAACTGGCCGAAGCGCACTGGCTCAATCCGGCGGAGCTTGGCGGATTGACGACCACCGAAGGCTTGGCCCAGATCGTGGCCGCTGCCGCCGAACGGATCGCGGCGGCGGGTTCTTGAGCACGACCATGCCGCATTCGTACGCTCAGCGCGGGCCGCGCCTTGCCCATTTATCGGCGGCAGCAGCATCGCTGCTGCGCATCACCATAGTCGCTGCCCTCGTATCTCTCCTCGGAGAGGCACCCGCCGGCGCACAGTTCTTTCCATTCTTCCAGTCGCAACCGCAACCGCAGCAACGCGCGCGGCCAGCGCCAGCGCCGGCGCAGCCGCCGAAGCTTCTGCCGCAACAGCCTGAAGCCGCACCCTCGGCGCCGACGCCGTACGATCCCGATCTGCAGCGGCTCGCCGAAATCCTCGGCGCCTTGCACTTTCTGCGCGGCATTTGCGGCTCGAACGAAGGCCAGAAGTGGCGCGACGAGGCGCAGAATCTCATCGACGCCGAGGCGCCGAGCGGTCCGCGCCATGACCAGATGGTGCAGGCTTTCAACCGCGGCTATGCCGGTTTTCAACAGAGCTATCGGACCTGCACGCCGGCGGCCAATGTGGCGATCCACCGCTACCTGCAGGAGGGCGCCGAGATCGCCCGCGACATCACCGCCCGCTACGCCAATTAAGGCCCGCCTGCGCGCGACTGCTGGGTATCGGCGCTGTTAACCCTTCCTCAAGGTTCGAATTGGGGGCGAAACGTGCCGTGCTAACGTCGGCTCTGGGGTAGGGACGCCGCCGTGCAGCGGTTTCAAGTGATAGCGATGAGAATGGCAACAAATCTTTGCGTACGCGAACCCGCGGCCGATCATGAGCAGAAGCGCCTCGCGCTCGGCTATCTGCAGGACGCCTGGACCGAGGCGCGGCACGACGGCATCGACGGCGATTGCCTGGCGCAGACAGCGCTGTTTCTCGCCCTTGCCGAACTGATCTCGACCTATGGCGAGGAGCCCGCGGCGCGGTATGCGGAAAACCTCGGCACCCGCATTCGCAACGGCGAATTCTCGGTGCAATTGTCGCGGCAATAATTAAGAGCGGCAAGAAGCCCTGACCTGTCATGCCCCGCGAAAGCGGGGCCTCCAGTAACCACTGATGCCGGAGCATAAGCTCGACTGTCTGTGATTACTGGATCACCCGCTTTCGCGGGTGATGACAATGAGCCAACGACTAAGGCCGTTGTATAAGTCCTAAGCCCGTTTCGGGTTGAGCGCGCGCAGGCCGTAGAAGCGGCACAGCATCGCTTCGATATCGGCCGCATAAAACGGCTTCTTCAGAAAAGCGGCGCCATGCTCGCGCGCGCGGTCCGGCAGCGATTCATCGTTGGCCGACGTCATGACCACGACGCTCACCCGCCGCTTCTCACGCTTGAATTCGGCAAGCGTCTCCAGGCCGGAAAAGCCCGGCATGTTGTAGTCGAGGAACACGAGATCGATACCGGCTTCGCCGACCTGTTTGAGTGCAGCGAAGCCCTCGTCCGCCTCCATAATTTCAAGCGGGAATCGCGTTCCGGCCAACAGCTTGCGCACGATGCTGCGCATGGTCGACGAATCATCGACCACCAGCACGCGGCTCGGCAGCCGGATCCGAATCGAGCGGGCGATGAGCCGCTTCGCTTCCTCGAGGCCGTCCGGCTTGGCGGCGAGTGCATCGGTCACGAAGGCTGGCGCGTCGCCGTTCGGAGCCGCCAGCAGAACGGTGAACGGCGGGGTTGGTGTCGTGCGTGCGGCGGCGACGAGTTGTGCGATTTCGACCGGCGTCAGGCCGTTATCGAGGTACACGAGGTCGGCGCCGTCGGCGACGCAGCGTGTTGCCGCGGCGCCGCCGTCCGCAGCCTCGAACTCGATCGGCACCGACACCGAGGCGACCGCTTGGCGAAACAGGTCGTGATCCTCTTGCGCTTTGGCAGCAAGGATCACGCGCAGCGACAATAACTCGTCGACCATGCGTCATCCCCGAAAACAACGCATGCTATCTCTTGCCAAAGGCAAGCGAGTGACAAGCGGCACACCTGTCTGCGTGGCAAATTTAACATGATTGCAGAACCCACCCGAAGGCAACTTCATCCCTAAGCGCAAAATATTTCTCAGCAACCATTCCGCGAAAGGGGCCGCTGCAGCCGCCCAGATGTACGCGTCAGGACTGCACCCTTGAGCGCCATGCGCGAAGGCCCTAGGTTCCATTGCGGTTGCCCGGAATGCAGCGCGAATGAAATCGGCCCTTCTGCCGGAACGCGGCGTGGTCAAGGTCGTCGGCGACGACGCCCGCAAATTTCTTCATGGCCTCGTCACGGCTGACGTTCTCGATCTCAAGCCCGGCGAAGCAAGATTTTGCGCGCTGTTGACGCCGCAGGGAAAAATTATTGCGGACTTTCTGGTCACGGAGGCGCCCGCGAGTGCCGGCGGCGGCTTCTTTCTCGATGTGGAGCGCGCGCAAATCGCGAGCCTCATCGACAAGCTCAACCTTTATAAGCTCCGCGCCAAGGTCATCGCCGAGGATTTATCGGATGTGCTTGGCGTGCTGGCCGCCTGGAACGGCACTTCGCGCCGTGGCTCCTTGCCGGCTGCGAACGAAACCGGCGAGGCCATAGGCCTTGGCTATGAGGATCCGCGGCTGCCCGCGCTGGGGCTGCGCGTCATGCTGCCGCCGCATCGCGCCGCCGCGGCGGCCGCTGCGCTCGGCGCCGAGCTCGTCGATGCCGCCGCCTATGAGGCGCATCGCATTGCGCTCGGCATCCCGCGCGGCGGGCTCGATTTCGCCTATGGCGATGCCTTCCCGCATGAAGCCGACATGGATCAGCTTGGCGGCGTCGACTTCCAGAAAGGCTGTTACATCGGCCAGGAGGTCGTCTCGCGCATGGAGCACCGCGGCACCGCGCGCAGCCGCGCCGTGCCGATTCAGTATGATGATGGCGCCGCGCCCGAGCGCGCCGCGCCGGTGGTCGCCGGCGACCGCGCGCTTGGCGTGATGGGCTCGGCCGCCGCGGGGCGCGGCATCGCGCTGTTGCGCCTCGATCGCGTAGCCGACGCCCTCTCCAATGCCGAGACGCTCACGGCCGCCGGCGTTCCGGTCCACCCCATCAAGCCGGACTGGGCGAAGTTCGCGTTTCCGGGCGAAAGCAAGGCCGCCGAATGAGCTCTCCCGCGCCAGCCGAGGCAAAGACCACGCGCTGCCCGTGGCCCAAGGACGATGCGCTCTACGTCGCCTATCACGACACCGAATGGGGCGTGCCCGAATATGACGACCGCGCGCTGTTCGAGAAGCTGATGCTCGACGGTTTTCAAGCCGGCCTGTCGTGGATCACGATCCTGCGCAAGCGCGACAATTTCCGGCGCGCCTTCGACGGCTTTGTGCCGGACAAGATCGCGCGCTATCGGCCGGCGAAGATCGAGCGCCTGATGGCCGATGCCGGCATCGTGCGCAACCGCGCCAAGATCGAAGGCACCGTGCTCTCGGCGCGCGCCTGGCTCGACGTGATGGA
>JASHWN010000515.1 GCA_030044035.1 Xanthobacteraceae bacterium | reverse complement strand
GTTCGTCGGTTGCGATCGGCCGGCCATACACGATCAGCTGCCGCGCCAGCTGGCCGATGCGATCGCCCGAGCTTTCCAGCGCCATCAACAGGCCGGCCTTCATCTGCGCCTTGGCGCGCGCGATCTCCTCCTCGGACAGGGTTTCGGCCGTGTTGGCGATCTCCTCGACGATAAGCCGCATCAATTCCGAGGTGTCGGCCGCGTCGGTGCCGGCGTAGAGACCGAACATCCCGACATCCGAATAGGGGACGTGGAACGAATAGATCGAGTAGCACAGGCCGCGCTTCTCGCGCGCCTCCTGGAACAGCCGCGATGACATGCCGCCGCCGAGCACGCTGGTGAACGCCTGCAGCGAATAGAGCGAGGCATCGGTCTGCGACAGCCCGGGCAGTGCCAGCGCGATGTGCACCTGCTCCAGGTCGCGCTTCTCGACATGGTTGCCGCCGCCAAAATGCGCCGGCTCCGGCCGGTGACCGCTCTGGCCGTTGAAGCCGCCAAACCGCTGCTCCACCTCGGCAACGACCGCCGCATGGTCGACGGCGCCGGCAGCGGCAATGACCATGTTGGGAGCGCGATAATGCCGGCCGAGATAGTCGCGCAGCTTGGCGTCGTCGAACGAGCGCACAGTCTTGGCGGTGCCGAGAATCGAACGGCCAAGCGGCTGATCGGGAAAGGCGACGGCTTGGAGGTGCTCGAACACCAGATCGTCGGGCGTGTCGGCGACGGCGCCGATCTCCTGCACGATGACATTCTGTTCGCGCGACAGCTCGCCCCGGTCGAACGCGGGCTCGGAGAGAATATCGGACAGCACGTCGAGCGCGAGCGCCACGTCGTTCCTCAGCACGCGGGCGAAATAGGCGGTGTTCTCGGTGCCGGTCGCGGCGTTGAGATCGCCGCCGACCGCCTCGACTTCTTCGGCGATCTGGCGCGCCGTGCGGCGCCGCGTGCCCTTGAAAGCCATATGTTCGAGCAGATGCGAGATGCCATGCTCGTCGCGGCGCTCGCCGCGGCTGCCGGCATTGACCCAGACCCCGAGCGATGCCGTCTCCAGATGCGGCATGCTGTCCGTCACCACGGAAATGCCGGACTTTAGCGTGGTCACTGCTACGCTCATGCTGCCGCTCCTTCCTGTGCGGCACGGCTCGTCGCCAGGACGAATCGCTCCACCGCTGACTGCTCGGCCGGCAGCACGGTGACGCGCTCCGGCCGCGTATCGAGATCGCAAAGCCATTCCGGCAGAGCCGGCCGCACGCCGCAGGCCGCCTCGACCGCATCGGGAAACTTGGCCGCATGCGCGGTCGCCAGCACCACCATCGGCACCGCGGGATCGCGCTGCTCTTTTTCCGCCACCGCAATGCCGACCGCGGTATGCGGATCGACGAAACTGCCGGTCTCGCGCTTGACGGTGCGGATGGTCGCGGCGACCTCGTCCTCGTCGGCACGGCCGGCGGCGAACAGCGCGCGCAGCTGCGCCAGCGCGCGCGCCGACAAGGTGAAGCGCCGCGATTGCGCCAGCGAGCCCATCAGCGCCCGGACCGCATTGCCGTGGCGCTCATAGGCGTCGAACAGCAGGCGCTCGAAATTCGACGAGACCTGGATGTCCATCGACGGCGAGGTGGTCGGCACCACGGCGCGCAGTTCGTAGGTACCGGTCGCCAACGTTCGGGTGAGAATGTCGTTGACGTTGGTGGCGATCACCAGCCGGTCGATGGGCAAGCCCATGCGCAGCGCCACGTAGCCGGCATAGATGTCGCCGAAATTGCCGGTCGGCACCGTGAAGGCGATCTTGCGGTACGGTGCGCCGAGCGCCACCGCGGCCGTGAAATAGTACACCGTCTGCGCCACGATGCGCGCCCAGTTGATCGAATTGACGGCGGACAGACGCACCCGCTCGCGAAACGCGGCGTGATTGAACATCGCTTTGACGAGCGCCTGGCAGTCGTCGAAGGTGCCCTCGATGGCGACCGCACTGACATTGGCGGCCGCGACCGTCGTCATCATGCGGCGCTGCACGTCGGAGATGCGGCCTTGCGGGAACAACACGATCAGGTCGACCCGCTCGCGGTCGCGGAACGCTTCGACCGCGGCGCCGCCGGTATCGCCCGAAGTCGCCACCACGATGGTGCGGCGCTCGCCCCGCGATGCCAGCACATGATCCATCAGGCGCGCCAGGAGCTGCATCGCGACGTCTTTGAACGCCAGCGTCGGTCCGTGAAACAGTTCGAGCGCGAAGGTATTGGCGTCGAGCTGATTAAGCGGCACGACCGCCGGATGACGGAAGCCGCCATAGGCCTCGCGCGCCATGCGGGACAGGTCGGATTCGCCGATCGCGTCCTCGGTAAAGCGCCGGATGATGTCGACGGCGACTTCGGCGTAGGGCCGGCCGGCGAACGCGGCGATGGTCTGCGGCTCCACGCGCGGCCAGCTCTGCGGCACGTAAAGGCCGCCGTCCGGCGCGAGGCCCGCGAGCATCGCCTCGGCGAAACCGAGCGGAGGGGCCTCGCCCCTGGTCGATACGTGACGCACCGGCATCCTTCCGCGGCCGCCGGGATCCCCCCGCGCCGCCATCTAAGCTGTTGATGAAACTACATTTTGGTTCAGCCTGCGATCCACGCGAGGCCGCTCGCAGCCGTACACATAATAGGAAATCGGCGGCCTTCACAAGGAAGGTGAAACGCCGTCAGCGGTACAGTCGATGCGTTAACCTCGTATTAGCCTCATATTTTCCTTGCTTTACCCTCGGAACAGGAGGTAAGGTGGCGGAGTTATAGGATTGAAAGGATAGGCCTCTTGCTGAAACCTAGGAGCTGATGTTCGATCACCCCACACGTTTTGAGAGTGGGGGCGGAAATGCCAAGCAGACGGACGGGTCCTTCCAATGGTGCGCCCAAAAACTTGGATGATCTGAGGAAATCGGACATGCCGGACCGTGTTACACCTGAGGACATAGTGAGGAATATCCATGTTGAGATCATAGAAGGGGCTGAGAATTGATGACTGAAATTCACTCAAATCCTCAAATCTGTGGAGACTGCTATGCGCACCTATCGCGTCCAAATTGACCTTCCCGAGGACAGGTATCAAGAAATCGAGAGCTTGATTGAAGAGTGCGGCTTCGCAACAAAAAAGGAATTCTTCGATAATGCCGTCACTCTTTTGAAGTGGGTAGTGAAGCAGGCCAGGAAGGGGCTCTCGATTGCATCTGTCAACGAGCGTGAAAAGAGGTACACTGAGCTTCAAATGCCATTCCTTGCGAAGGTGCAGGAGAGAAACGCCCAAGCGGAAAACGCACAAGCAGAAAACGCACAAGCAGAAAACGCGGCCTAAAAGGTTAGAAGCACCATTTGAGCCTCAATAAGGATGAGCGGGACGCTCTGTCGGCGGCGATAGCCGAGGGCGTTGTCAAGGCCTTAGATGACTACAGGAAGCGAACCGAGCGCATCATACCAGAGTCGGTCGCGACTGAGGTCGTAGCTTATCCTCTGTTCGACTTTCGCGTATTCATTGTCGTCTGCGCGGCCGTATTTCTCTTTCCGGTAGGTATCCTTATTTTCTTGGGGATTGGCGTGGAGAAACATATCGCGGCAATCATCGGGCTCGCGCTGGCCGCAGTAGCGGTCGCGCTGACATTCGCCGTCAGAAACGTCACGCCGCTGCAACGACAAATTCTGTTATCGCTCTTTGCACTCTCTGGTGGAGCAATAGCGACTGAGATTCCTGGATTCCTCAACATCAACATGTCGTTCGGTGCGAAGAGCGCGATCGGTGCCGGTGGCGCTCTGGCCGTTTTCGTCCTTCTCTATCTGTTTTCCGCTCGGAAGCCGCCGAGCTAGGGCTGTTTGGCCGTTCGGCCGAACTACTTTGCCCCAACGGGCTTTGGCCGCCTTGCGGGCTATCTCCGTACGCTGCTTCGCTGACATTGAAGCAGCCCTAGCGACGCCGCCCATTAGGCCGCCCTTGCGGCTTAATGCGACAGCGCAAACGGGCGGATTTTCAAACTGAACCACTACCGAAACGCCGGGCCGAGCCCCCCGGCTTCTCCGGCCTGCCGGAGTTTTCGCGCTGGTTCGTGACCGCCCAGGAGACGAACATCACGACGAGCACAAGCGCCAGCCCGTACCAGGTCAGCGCGTATTGCAAATGGTTGTCGGGCAGGCTCACCACGAGCTTGCCCGGAAGCGGCAGGCCGCCGGGCGGCGCCGGGCTTTCCTGCTCGACATAGAACGGCGCCACCGGCCCGAGGCCCTTGGCGGCGGCAATGGCGGGAGGATCGGCGGTGAACCAGAGGTTCTGCGCCGGCGCATCATTTGGCGTGAACCAATGCCGCGCATCGGGCCAGCGCAAGGCGCCGACGATGGTGATTGGCCCGGCGATCTCGCCCGGCGCCCGCGACTTTGGATCCTGCCGGCCCTCGGGCACGAAGCCGCGATTGACGAGCACGACGCTGCCGTCGGCAAGCTGCGCCGGCGTCAACACCCAATAGCCGGGGCCGGACACGTCGCGGCGGAACGCCGACGGCGCCGCCCAGACCAACGCTTCCTTGGCGTTGTCGAACTGCGCCGTGAAGGTGACGCGGTGGTATTGCAGGCCGCTGACATCGAGGTTCGGCCAGGTCGACGCCGCCGGCAACGGGATCGGCGGCGCAGCAAGCTGCGCGGTCAGCGCCGCGATCAAACCTTCCTTCCAGGTCTTGCGCTGCAGTTGCCAGGTGCCGAGCCCGATCAGGACCGCAAATGCGATCGTCACCGGGATCACGAGGCCGCGCCAAGTACGGCGCGAAGTGCGGCGTCGCGTGCGCGGAGCTTTTGCGTCGGCGGTCACGGCGCGCCGGTTCCGCCGAACCGCCGCTCCCCGGCCTTGTGATAATACTGCAGCGCGATCATCAGGCCCTTCATCGGCCGCAACGGGCCGAGCGTGACGATGAGGATCAGCGGCAGCCACAACGCCGCGTGCACCCAGAACGGCGGCCGATAGAGCACCTCGGTGATGAGGGCTGAGCCGACCACGATGAAACCGGCCAGCAACATGATGAAGACCGCCGGCCCGTCGCCGGAATCGGCGAAGCCATAGTCGAGGCCGCAGACCTCGCAGCGCGGCCGCAGCGTGAGAAAACCCGCAAACAGTTTGCCGCGGCCGCAGCGCGGACAGCGGCAGGACAATCCGGCCCGGATCGCGCCCGCAAGCGTGTTGATCGGCTTTTCATTCATAGCGCCGATGTCGTGTGCGGCACGTCCCCGCGCAAGCGGAGACCCGACAGCCGGATTGCCGCGGCGACGCGCCGACCGTCGTGCAGCGTTACCCCGCGCCCGGGGCGCCGCCCCAG
>JASHWN010000514.1 GCA_030044035.1 Xanthobacteraceae bacterium | reverse complement strand
CCGGAAAAGCCGATCTACGACATTCCCGGCGTTCCGTTTACCAGCGCGCAGGGCCTGGTCGATTCATTGTTGGAGCAGATCAAGCCGTTCAACGCTCAATATCATCTCAACGAGATGGTCGAGAGCGTGGAAAAGATCGGCGAGCCGCTGTTCCGCTTGCGCACCGATCAGGGCACCGAATTCGAATGCAAGATCGTCGTCATCGCCGCCGGCGGCGGATCGTTCCAGCCGAAGCGGCCGCCGATCCCGGGCATCGAGCCGTATGAGGGCAAGTCGGTGTTCTATGCGGTGCGCAAGATGGAGTCGTTCCGCGGCAAGCGCGTTCTCATCGTCGGCGGCGGCGACAGCGCGCTCGACTGGACGCTCAACCTTGCGCCGCTGGCGAGCCATTTGACGCTGCTGCACCGGCGCAGCGAATTTCGCGCCGCCCCCGACAGCGTCAACAAGATGATGGCGCTGGTCGGCGAAGGCAAAATCGACTTCGTGCTCGGCCAAGTCACTTCGCTGAAGGGCAATGACGGTCAGATCGGCGAAGCCATCGTCAAGACCAATGACGGCTCGACCTTCGATATCGCCTGCGACGTCATGCTGCCGTTCTTCGGCCTGACCATGAAGCTCGGCCCGGTCGCCAACTGGGGCTTCGAGCTGAAAAACAATGAGCTCATTCCGGTCAACACCGAAAATTTCGAAACCAGCGTGCCGGGCATTTTCGCTATCGGCGACATCAACTGGTATCCCGGCAAGCTCAAGCTGATTTTGTCCGGCTTCCACGAGGCGGCGTTGATGGCGCAGAAGGCGTATCGCTACGTCTATCCGGACAAACGCCTGGTGTTCCAATACACCACCTCGTCGACCAGCCTGCAGAAGAAGCTCGGCGTGTCGCCGGTGCCGACGCCACCGCCGGTCAAGGTGTAGCCATCGTTTCCCGGATGCGGTGCAGCGCGAAGCGGTGCACCGCTGATCCGGGATCGTTTCAAGCTCGGAGTTCCTAACGATCCCGGGTCTGCAGCGCACCACTTCGTGCTGCGCTGCGCCCGGGAAACACTCCCGCCGCTACGGCGTCGCCGACGGACGCGAAGGCAGCGGCACGGGCGGCGTCGGCGCCGGCGCATTTTGCGGGTCAGGCGCCCCCGCCGGCCCTGGATTGAGCGGCGGCAGCGGTTCGGCGCTTACCGCCGGCGGCTCCGGCAAGCCGAGCACGTCGCGCACGGCGGGCAGCGCTGCGTCGGCCATCGCCGCGTAACCTTCCGCGGTCGGATGCACCGCGCCGCCATAGACGGCGCTGACCACGCCCCAGAGCGCATCGTGAATGTCGGTCGGCTTCAAGGTGGCGGGGATGCCTTCCGGATAGGTCATCGCGGTGAAATAGCTGTCGTTCGCGGTCCTGATCCAGCGCCCGCGCGGCGCATAGGGCTGATAGTCGCTAGCCGGCTGCGAGCAGGCGAGCGGCTCCTCGGCGGCGGTGACCAGATTGGCGACGAAGCTCGTGCCGTTAGGCGAAAAACAATCGCGATCGAACGCCGGATCGTCCGGCGCGTGCACGCACATGCCGTGCTTCTCAAATTCGGCCTGGTGGCTATCGACGAACGTCATGCGGTCCTTGAGCGGATCGCGGCAGATCTGGGCGCCATCGCAGGTCGCCAGCGCCTTCAAGGCCGGGAGAAATTTTTGGTCGACGAATGCGGCGGCGCCGCGCAGCCGCTCGGCGTCGGCGCCAAATGCCGGGTGAACGTCGAGGCCGTCGCGGCTGCCGGGGCAGGGCTGGTTTGGCGCCTGCATCGCCGGGTTGGCGTAGGATACGTAGACGACGCGCGCCAGATTGCCGTCGACGAACGGCTTGAGCGCCGTGCGCAGCCGGGCGAATTCGCCGGGCAGGTGCTGATCGAGCAGGTGCTGCGCATCCTGTACGCTGACAATGCCGCCGCCGCGGCCGAGGATCAGCCGTTCGGTGGTCGCCTCGACGATGACGTTGGCGACCAGCGAGGCGAAGCTGACGTCGTTGGCGCCGATGGTCAACAGCACCAGATCGAGCGTGCGCTGCGGCTGCATGCGGCGCGCCTCCGCCATCAGCTCTTTCAGTTCGGAAAACTGCGCCGGCGAACCGGCGGGGCAGCTGTCGATGCCGACGACGGCCGGGCAATCATCTGTCTGCTGGCTGCCGAACATGCCGGCATCGATCGACGCGCCGGTGCAGGCGAGCGGCAGAAACGTCACCGCGATATGCCGTTGCTCCACCGCGAGCGCCAGCGCGGTGCGCAGCTGATAAGAGTATAGCGAGCGGTGGCAGGCCGGACTCATCCAGCGCGCGCCATGCCGCGCCCAGTCCCTGGCGGCGCTGTCGCTGGTCGGGCCGTTCTCGCACGAGTGGTCGCCGACAAAGCCGGCGCGGCTCGGCCGAAAATATTGCGTGCCGCTGCCGAAGCGGCGGAAGCAGAAACTGCCGTCGAGCCGCACCGCGCGATCCGGATCGCCTTCGCCGGCCGCGATGGAATCGCCGAGGCCGGCGATCAGCACGTCGCGGACCGCGATCTCGGTCGCGACCCGCTGCGCGGTGCCGTCGCCAAGCGGAATGTCGACCGTGGCGACCGTGGTCCGGCCGTAGCGCACGCGCAGCTTCACCTCGTCCTCGCAGGCGGCGGTCATTTGGCGGAGCGCCCCGTCGCCGTCATCGAAGGTCCACGCGCAGGTGGCGCCCGCCGGCACCGGGCCGGAGAGAAAGACCCCGATCGGATGATCGCGCGGCGCCAGATAGTTCTCGTTGACGCCGTCACGCTCGCAGCTCTGCAACAGCTTGCCGAAATTGTCGACGCACAGGTGATCGACCACGTCGCGCGCCCAGCCCAGGCCGCCGCTGGCGCGTTCGAGGCGGCGCTCGGCGGCGAGTACGCCGTCACCGCGGTACGCCGCGACTTGGCCCATGAAATCGGACTCGTTGCGGAACAGGCGAAAGCGGTTCTTCACCTCCCACATGATGTGAAAATTGCCGGTGTCGGCGAGCTGGGCCAGCGCCGCATCGACCGGCGCGATGACGAGGAACGCGGCGAGAACGATCGAAAAACGCATGGGCTTTTGCGGCGGCAGGGTTAACGCCGAACCTTTAGCATAAGCGTTGCGGCGGAAATGTGAGGCCGGCTATCCCGAAGTGTTGCCCAAAAGCCGCGGCCGGGGGCTTCCTGGCGTCCGAGCGGGGTCGCTTTCGTGACATTCATCCTGCGTTCACCTTGGCTCTGACACCTTTCCGCGGGCTTTTCTCACGCCCAGGTCCCCCCACCGCAATAAAGCCTCCCCGGGGTCGCGTCGCCACCTGTTGCCGTCCGGTCACTCATGCTCGATGTAACGCAATCTCCCGGTGTGGTCTTTGACCTGGCGCCAGCGCAGCCCGCGGTCGAGGGGCTCGCGCCGCGCCGCGTCGAGTTCGGCCGGCGCGCGATCGCGGCTCTGTTCGTCGCGCTGTTGGCGCTGACGTCGATCCCGATCCTGCTGCATCCGCTGCCGCCGCTCTCCGACTACGTCAATCATCTGGCGCGCATGCACGTCATTGCCGCGGTCAACAGCGATCCCGACCTGGCGCGCTATTACGAGATCGATTGGCAGGTCATTCCCAACCTGATGATGGATTTGATCGTGCCGCAATTCGAGCGGCTGATGAACGTCTATCTGGCCGGACAGGTTTATACGGTCCTGAGCTTCGCGCTGATCGTATCGGGGACGCTGGCGCTGCACCGCCAGCTGTTCGGCCGCTGGTCGCCGTTGCCGCTCTTGGCGTTCGTGCTCTTGTACAACAATGTTTTTCTGGTCGGCACGATGAACTACGTCTCCGGCATCGGGCTGATGCTGTGGGCCGTCACGGCGTGGATTGTGCTCCGCGAGCGCAGCTTTTTGTTGCGGCTGCCGGTTTCGACGCTGTTCGTGCTGGCGCTGTTCTTCTGCCACTTGTTTTCGCTCGGCGTTTACGGCCTGGCGCTGCTCGCTTTCGAGCTGCACCGGCTGTGGATCTCGTACGCGCCGCTGCGCAGGGCCTCGCCCGCTGCGGCGCGCCGCCGCTTGCCGGCGCTGCTGGCCGACTTCGTCGCGACCGGCCTGCCGTTCCTGCCGGTGCTGCCGCTTTTGATGATGAGCCCGACCTGGGGGCTGTGGCAGGGCCTGTCCTGGGAGCTTGCCGGCAAGATCGACGGCCTGATCTACGTGATCGAGGTCTATTCGCACTCGGTCGCGCTGTTGCTGATCGGCATCCTCGCGTTTCTGGTCGGCTGGGCGTTGCGCGACCGCGCGCTGTCGTTCCATGCCTTCGGCATCGCGGTGTTGGCGGTCGGCGCCGTCATCTACATGGCGCTGCCGCGCATGCTGTTCGACACCTACATGGCCGATCAGCGTCTGCCGATCTCGCTCGCTTTCATCCTGCTTGCCTGTGTCGACCTCGACCTGCGCCAGCGTAATGTGCGGCTCGGCGTGATGATTGCGCTGTTTGGGCTCGCCGCCATCCGGGTGGCTGAAGTCGAAGACAAATGGCAACAATTGTCGTCCGGCATCCAGTCGTTCCAGCAATCGGTGCGACTTATCGAGCGCGGCTCAAAGGTCGCGGTCGCCTATGCGGATCCGGATGACGGCAGCGCCTTGGATGATTACGGCCTGGTCCACGCCGACTGCATCGCGCTGATCGAGCGCTCGGCGCTGGTGACGACCGAATTCACCGTCATGGGCAAGCAGGTTCTGCACGCCCGGCCCGAATATCGCGGTCGCATCGACGCCGTGGATGGCACGCCGCCCGGGATCGGCCAAATGGTGGACGTCATCGACCGCCCCAATTCAGGCGCCGGCCCTTACTGGCGACATTGGACGACGGATTACGATTATCTCTACGTGCTCTTCACCAACGGCAATTTCGAAAATCCCGATCCGGCGCATCTTGAGCCGATCTTCGCCGGCCGGCGCTTCATGCTCTATCGCATCCAGCATTCGCAGCTCGCGGCGGCAAATAAGGCGATCAAGTGACTGGGTCGAATCATGCTTAGGCAGAGTCCGTTCTAGGTTTCGTCGTCTCCCACGTTAGCAATAGCTTCATCGATCTCCTTGAGGGTCGCTTCGAGTTCGGCCACGGGCGTAGGGGAGGGCGCTTCACCGCCTCCTGCAGTCCAAAGATTGGATACCGGGTTGTTTGCGCAGATTTCGATTTGCCGCAGTATTTTTGCGCGTGCTTCGAGGAGTTCCTGACGCAGGCTCTTTTCGCGCTTAGACATGATTTTGTCCGATCATCTCCGCGGCAAGGGTCGCTAGTCACTCGCCGCTGCCGGCGCCGGCGCGCATTGCGGCTTGTGCGGCCTTGGCGATGTCCGGCGGCATGGCGAACGCATCGTCCAGAATTTGCGCCACCCGCGCGCCGCCGATTTCGCGGATCTCCAGGCCCTCTTTCTCGGCTTGCGCGATGAAGCCGGCATCGTTCATGGCGGCATGAAACGCCGCCCGCAGCGCCGCGACCCGCTCGGCCGGCACGCCCGGCGGCGCCAGGATCGGGCGGTCCATGTCGAGCGGCGAGAGCACCAGCCGCAAAATGTTTTTGGTCCGCGCGTCCTTGGCGAACTCCGCGATCGTCGGCGTATCGGGAAACAGCGGATTGCGCGCGGTTGAGATCTGAATCGGCACGTTCACCTTGTGCTGCGGAAACCAGTCCGGCCGCGTCGAGCGGATCGAGGAAATCAGCCCGCCGCAGCGGCCCTGCACCTCGCCGCGCTCCATCGCCAGATAAATGTCGTTGCCGCCGGTATAGCCGGCGATCACCTTGATCTTGGTGCCGAACAGGTTGTCGAGCATGATCGGCATGGTTTCCATCTGCGAGCCGGCGCCGGTCGAGCCGACGGTGAACGGCTTTTTCAGCATGTCCGCCCAGCTGGCGATGCCGGAGCTGTGCCAGGCGACGCAGATGCCGGTCGAGGCGTCGATGCTGCCGATCCAGTTCATGCGGCGCGGATCGAAATTCGCCGCCTTGATGCCGTAGAGCGGCGCGAACGGCACGCTGGAATGGACGAGGCCGAGCGTGGTGCCGTCCTTCGGCGCCACCGCGTTGAGATACAGCATGGCGCGGATGCCGCCGCCGCCCGGCATGTTCTGGATGACGATGGTCGGATTGCCGGGAATGTGCGCGGCGAAATACGGCGCGAACGCTTGCGCATAGCTCGCATAGCCGCCGCCGGCGCCGGCGCTGAGGATCCAGGAGATCGAGCGGCCGCGATAAAAATCGGCGACCGGATCGGCGCGTGCAGAGAGGCAGGCGCAGAGCGTCAGCGCCAGCGCGAAAAAACCGCGGCGCATCGCGTTTTAAGCGGCGGCGACGTCGAGCAGCACGCCGTCGCAATCGGCCATCTGGTGCTGGCCGAGCGGGCAGGAGCGGCGGAACAGCTCGAGCAGCGCCTTGCCTTCGGCGCCGGTGCCGACCGGCGCCGGCGCCAGCAGCGGATTCTCCGCGGCGATGCGCTCGACGTCCTCGTGGAATTTGTCGACGCTCTCGACCTTAAAGCCGATGTGGTCCATGCCGGCGGTGATGATGCCGGTGCCCTCGTAGTCGGTGATGTCCCACGGCATGATGACGAGCGTCATGTGGCCGTCGGTCAGATAATGGTTGCGGTCGCCGGCGTTCTTGTTGGCGGGCAGAAGCTCGAACACGTCGCGATAGAACTCCGCCATGTCGTCGGGGCGCATGGTGCGCAGCGCCACGTGAGAAATGTGGCGCGGGTTGATCTCGGACTTGCCTTCCTGGTCGCGATAGACCGAGGTGCGGTTCGCCATGTTTTTCTGCGAAATGTCGAACATGTTGCCGTCGGGATCGTGGGTGGAGATGCCGGCGAACGGCCGGTTCGACGGCCGCTTCAGCCATTGCACGGTCGGATATTTCTTGCGCATGCGGTCGAACGCGGTTTCGGCATCCTCGACCTCGATGCCGAAATGGTCGAGCCCGGCCTTGCGGCCGGCGCGGCGCGGATTGATGTT
>JASHWN010000513.1 GCA_030044035.1 Xanthobacteraceae bacterium | reverse complement strand
CGGATCAGCGGCGGCGAGCGCTTGGTGAGCTTTGCTGCGGGCATCGCTCAAGTGCTGGCGGGCTTCCTGCTCGCCGTCGTAGGCGCCGATCTGAATGACCCATCCGCCATGCGCATGCTGCGGCGCCGCCGGAATAGCAGGCGCCTGTTGGACCGGCGCAGCTTTCGCGATTTCGGCTGGCGCATGCTCGGGTTTCGGCGGCGCCGGAACAGGCGTCAGCTCGCTCGAGGCCAGGGTGAAATGCGGCGCCTCGGCCTGGGCCGCATTGGCCTCGGCGTTGGCGACCTGGGTTTCGGCTGGACTTGGCGCCGGCTCGGCGCTGCGCTGGACGGGCGCGGCGGCGGGCGGTGGCGGCGTCGGCGCGGCCTGCTGTGCTTGCGCGACAACAGGTTGGGCTTGCTCGCCGACCGGCACCAGCACCGGCATGGGCTGCATCGACGCCGATCGCACCGTCACCGTGCGATAGGTGACGGTTTTGACCAGGACCGGCCGGATCGGATCACTCGACCCAACGGTCGCATGGGCCGTTGCGGCTGGCGTCGCATCGGCCGGCGGCGCCGCGACTTGCTTGCTGATGGCTCGGGCAGGCGGCTTAGCCAGCGCAAGCGCCTGCGGGGCATATTTTGGCCCAGTGCCTTCGGCGAGCGCCGGAGCGGTCCGTCGCGCCGAAGCCAAGCGGATGTTGGCGTCGATCAGGGCGCGCATATGCGCGTCGCGTTCGAACGCCGAGCGGCCGCCGAGCACGACGCCGACAATGAAGCGGCCGTCACGGTGAACCGAAGTGATGAGATTGAAGCCCGAAGCCCGGGTGTAGCCGGTCTTGATACCGTCCACGCCAACCACCGAGCCGAGCAGGTGATTGTGCCCGCGAATGGTGCGGCCGCGGAAGACGAAAGAAGTCGTGGAGAAGAACCGGTATAGGCGCGGAAAACGATCCTGGATTGCCCGTCCGAGCAGGCCTTGATCGCGCGCAGTGGTGATCTGGTCGTCATCCGGCAGGCCGGAGGCGTTGACATAGGTGGTGCGGCTCATGCCCAGCGCGCGGGCCTTTTGCGTCATCTGCGCCGCAAAGGCCTCTTCGCTGCCGCCGAGATTTTCGGCGATGACGACCGCGACATCGTTGGCCGACTTGGTGACGACCGCCTTGATGGCGTCCTCGACCGCAATGGTTTGCCCGGGCTGCAGTCCAAGCTTGGTCGGCGCCTGCTCTGCCGCGTGCTCCGACACCTTAAGCGGCGTGTCGAGCCGGATTTTGCCGGCATCGAGCCGTTCGAACAGCAGGTAAAGCGTCATCACCTTGGTCAGCGAGGCCGGATGGCGCAACGCGTCCGGGCTGGACTCCTCGAGTACCGCGCCGCTGTTGCCGTCCATGACGACCGAGGCGGTCGGCGGCGAGTAGCCGCCCACTTCGCTGGAAGAGTGACTGAGCCGAACGTGACCCGCGACATGGATGTGCACGCGGCGATGACCGGCGTGATGCCGCGCGTCCGCCGCACCGGTGGTGTAGGTGAGAGCCGCGCCGACCGCGGCAAGAGCCACGACGCAACTGCGAAGCCCCTGCCGGGCCTCGATGCTCGTCCAACCCATTGGCACCCCGTCCCTGAAAACTCTTCACAGAGCCCGCGCCTTTTGGGGCTCACCTCTTTTTCATCCTTCGGGACGGTGCTTCTTCTGCGACGGCAAGACCGGGCCGAACCTGATCCGTCATCCGCACAAAAGAGGCATTGCCCCCCGACACCATAACCGGTCACGCCTTAACCGCGCTCAAATGCGGCGGTTAGGGCGGGACCGGCCAGCCACGCTAGGCGGACGTGCTTGCCAAACGGTTAAGTCGCCTCACGCCGGCCCTCCGGTGCAGCGCTTTGACACCATTGCATTTTGTGCCCCGCACCATAGCTACGGTCGACGCCGGAAAAGGCCTTTTCAAGGCAATCGACCCGCAACTGTTAACCATATCACCGGATAGGTAAGCCCCGGCGGAAGGTTGAGCATGACCAGCCAAGGCACGGAAAAGTCCGGCAAAGCGGCCTTCGATATGGCGCTCAACGCGCTCGGCGTCTGGACCAAGGGCGCCCAGGCCATGACCGTCGAAGTCATCGATTACACCAGGAAGTCCGCTGAATCCTCTGCGGTCGCGTTGGAAAAGCTTCTTGGCGCCAAAAGCCTGGACAGCGCTTTGGCGGTGCAGAGCGAGTTCGCGCGATCGGCCTATGAGGAATTTGTCGCCGAGGCCACCAAGCTCGGCGAAATCTATGTCGAATTCGCCAGGCAAGCCTACGCGCCGCTGCGCGCAGCTTTCGCCGAGCGCCCACGCTAGCGCCCGACGTTCGCTTCCGGGTTGCGACGCCCGACGCGCGCGGTATTCGTTGCCGCACTGGAAGCGATGCGGTCAGGCATTGTCGCAATCGGCTTTGCTGGCATGCTCGGATCGGCGCGCAACCAATATCCGACTTCGCCGTTGTCTGCGGTTGGGCGGCAGCGCTGAAAATTGACCCGTTATGTCGGATCAATTGCCATAATTTCGGAGTTGCCATTGTGGCGACAGCGTTCGCCCGAGTGGGGCGCACGCAAAGTGTGGTGGCGCGATGCCGAGCGGTCGAACGATTGGTGTGGCTTATTCGATCTGGAACGCGATGCGCTTGATCACTATGATATAGTGTATCGGGAGCGCGAAGGGCGGCAGCTCTCAGCGATCCTTTGGGGGGCCCGGATGTCGGGCAAGTCCGCACGATAGACGTCAAATGCAACCGAACGCCCACACCATGCATCGCCCGCTCGCCATGGCCGACGACGACCGCCGGCGCAAAGGCGACCAGAGCGGTCCCGGCACCGCCGTCATCACCAAGACGCGGCCGCAGACCAAGCGGCCCAATCTCTATCGTGTCCTCTTGCTCAACGACGACTACACGCCGATGGAGTTCGTAGTTCATGTGCTCGAGCGCTTCTTCAACAAGGACCATGAAGCGGCGCAGCGCATCATGATGCATGTGCACCAGCACGGCATCGGCGAGTGCGGCGTCTTCACCTACGAGGTCGCCGAGACAAAAGTGACGCAGGTCATGGACTTTGCCCGCAAACATCAGCATCCTTTGCAGTGCATAATGGAGAAGAAGTGATTCCCGGGGAGGGGCCGTCCAGTAAAGATGAAGAGACTCTGAAATGCCAACGTTCTCACGCAGCCTCGAACAGTCGCTCCACCGCGCGCTCGCGCTCGCCAACGAGCGGCATCATGAATATGCCACGCTCGAGCACCTCCTCCTGGCGCTGATCGAGGATCAGGACGCCGCGGCCGTGATGCGGGCCTGCAACGTCGACCTGGAGAAGCTGCGCCGCAGCCTGGTCGCCTATCTGGAATCCGAACTCGACAACCTCGTCACCGACGGCGCCGAGGACTCCAAGCCGACCGCCGGCTTCCAGCGCGTCATCCAGCGCGCCGTGATTCACGTGCAGTCGTCCGGCCGCGAGGAAGTCACCGGCGCCAACGTGCTGGTCGCCATCTTCGCCGAGCGCGAGAGCCATGCCGCGTATTTCCTGCAGGAGCAGGACATGACGCGTTACGACGCGGTCAATTACATCAGCCACGGCATCGCCAAGCGCCCCGGCATGTCGGAAGCGCGCCCGGTGCGCGGTTCTGAAGAGGAGAGCGACACCAAACCGGGCGATGAGCAGAAGAAGAAGGTGGACGCGCTCGATGCCTATTGCGTCAATCTCAACAAGAAGGCGCGCGAAGGCAAGATCGACCCGCTGATCGGCCGCGAAGCCGAGATCAATCGCACCATACAGGTGCTGTGCCGGCGGCAGAAGAACAATCCGCTGTTCGTCGGCGAGGCCGGCGTCGGCAAGACCGCAATCGCCGAAGGCTTGGCGCGCCGCATCGTGCACGGCGAAGTGCCGGACGTGCTGCGCAACGCCACCGTGTTCGCGCTCGACATGGGCACGCTGTTGGCCGGCACCCGCTATCGCGGCGATTTCGAGGAGCGGCTCAAGCAAGTCATCAAGGAGCTTGAGGGCTATGCGGGCGCCATCCTGTTCATCGACGAAATCCACACCGTGATCGGCGCCGGCGCCACCTCGGGCGGCGCCATGGACGCCTCGAACCTGCTCAAGCCGGCGCTCGCCTCCGGCACGGTGCGCTGCATCGGCTCGACGACCTACAAGGAGTACCGCCAGTATTTCGAGAAGGACCGCGCGCTGGTGCGCCGCTTCCAGAAGATCGACGTCAACGAGCCGAGCATCCCGGACGCCATCGAGATCCTCAAGGGCCTCAAGCCCTATTTCGAGGATTATCACAAGCTTCGCTACACCAGCGAGGCGATCAGGGCCGCCGTCGAACTGTCGTCGCGCTACATCCACGACCGCAAGCTGCCCGACAAGGCGATCGACGTGATCGACGAATCCGGCGCGGCGCAGATGCTGCTGCCGGAAAGCCGGCGCAAGCGCACCATCGGCATCAAGGAGATCGAGACCACCATCGCCACCATGGCGCGGATCCCGCCCAAGGCGGTGTCGAAGGACGACGCCGAAGTGCTGCAGCATCTCGAAGCGACGCTCAAGCGCGTGGTCTACGGCCAGGACAAAGCCATCGAGGCGCTGTCCGCTTCGATCAAGCTCGCCCGCGCCGGCCTGCGCGAGCCCGAGAAGCCGATCGGCTGTTACCTGTTCTCCGGCCCGACCGGCGTCGGCAAGACCGAGGTGGCGCGCCAGCTCGCCGCCGCGCTCGGCGTCGAGATCATCCGCTTCGACATGTCGGAATACATGGAACGCCACACCGTGTCGCGGCTCATTGGCGCGCCGCCCGGCTATGTCGGCTTCGATCAGGGCGG
>JASHWN010000512.1 GCA_030044035.1 Xanthobacteraceae bacterium | reverse complement strand
GCGGCGTCCGCCTCGGCGGCCTCGTCATCGCCGCGGCCCTGTTGGGCGGCCTGTTCTTGAGCTTTTCGCGCGGCGCCTGGATGCACTTTGCCGTCTCCGCGATCGTCGCCGCCGCGCTCCTTTTCGCGGTCACGCCCGAGCCGCGCATGCGCTACCGCATCGTGCTCTACGGCATCGGCGCTGCCTTGGTCATGGCGCTCATCGTCGCCGCGCTGCTCTCGATCGATTCAGTGCGCGATATTTTTCTTGAGCGCGCCAGGGCGATCCAGCCTTACGACGTCGGCCCGGGCGGCCGCTTCTGGGAACAACGCCTCGCGCTCGGCCAAATCCTCGACCATCCGAACGGGCTCGGCCCATTCGAGTTCGGCCGCATTTTCGGCACCCAGCAACACGACGTCTACATGCAGGGCTTTCTGGTCTATGGCTGGCTCGGCGGCGCTGCCTACCTGACCTTGGTCCTGGTCACGCTGGCGATCGGACTGCGCGCCGCGATCATCGCTACGCCGTGGCAGACTTATCTCGTCGCCGCCTACGCGGCCTTCGTCGGCGAAGTTGTCGAAGGCTTCATCGTCGACACCGACCACTGGCGCCACTTCTTCCTGCTGCTCGGCCTGGTCTGGGGCCTCACTGCGGCCACCATCAACGCCTGTCGCCGGCGGTCAGCTCCCCGCGATGACTTCATGTCCGACGCCGCAGCAGCCGCGTCATACGCCGCTTAGCCGCGGCTCGCGCCGACCCCCGCGTGTTGCGCGCGCAACACCGGATTACTATAGTCCGGCGCAGTATCGGAGCGTAGCGCAGCCCGGTTAGCGCACCAGTCTGGGGGACTGGGGGTCGCGAGTTCAAATCTCGCCGCTCCGACCAAGAAATCAAGGACTTGTGCGCGACCTGTTCTTTTGCATTGGCTTGGCCGATCCGATAACATCCAACGCACCGAAGCAGACGAACTGCTTGCGAAAATCCGCGTACGGTTGGGGCCATGAAGCGTTTGCAAACTCTGCTCTTTGCAGTCGCGGCCGGCCTGCTCGCCATTGGCGCGGCGTCGGCGGCTGAACAGCACGCCAAGGGCAAGCCGCCAGTTCATGGGAAAGATTGCAGCGTCTACGGGGCTGGTTTCCAGTACGTGCCGGGCGCCGATGTTTGCATGAAAATCGGCGGTTGGGCGCGCGCGCAAGCAAGCGGCGGTGGCCTCAATTGGGGCGCACTCAACGGCAACCCGGCCGCCAATGGCGCCATGAAGGCGCGAGGCTACATCACGACGGACGTGCGCAAAGAGACCGAATACGGCACGGTCCGCGCCTATATCTCGGCGGGCGCCACCCACCAGTAATCGCACGCGCTGCGCAGCAGACCTGCTGCCTGCGATTGGGCGGCGAGTTCAAATCTCGCGAGTTCAAATTTCGCTGCTCCGACCAAAATCGGCAAGCGATCGGCTTAGGCCGTAACGCTTTCAGAACCAAATCAGGATCAGGCCGGTAAGCGCTGCGACAACGAAAAATGACGGAGGTCGCTCGCACCGCGGGCCGCACCGAACAAAATGCCGCTGCCGAACAGCGTTCGCTTGCGCAACAGAAAAGCGTAGCGGCGACGGTAACGCCGTCAGCTGCCGCCGTTAGCGGAGCCCCCGTCCGCGAGCGCCGCTTCCAGCAGACCGCGGCAGGCGGTGATGTCGTCCAATGCGGTGCGCAGTTGGCGACGCTGCTCGCCTGAAAGCGTAGCGGCCCTCGGCTGCCTGCCGGCGTCGGCCGGCGCAAAGCTCGGCTCGCGGCGCGCCGCTGCGCGGGCCTGGTCTGAATGCTCGCGCGGCACAGGAAAAGCGAGCGGCGACGGATCGCCGTCATCGTCGGCGCGGTCCTCGTCGGACGGCGGAGGCGGCGACTCGGCGCCCACGCGCCAAACGTCCTGCACGAAGCCGATCCCCTGCTCGCGCAAAATGCGCTGCACGCCGCGGATCGTATAGCCCTCGCCGTAGAGCAGATGGCGCACGCCGCGCAGCAGGTCGACGTCCTCGGGCCGGTAGAAGCGGCGGCCGCCGCCGCGCTTCATCGGGCGGATTTGCGCAAAGCGGCTTTCCCAGAAGCGCAGCACATGCTGCGGCACGTCGATCTCGTCAGCGACTTCGCTGATGGTGCGGAATGCCTCCGGCGCCTTATCCAAGGGGTGCCTCACCTGCCGAGCGCCGGCGCTTTACGAAGCCGGCGACTTACTGCTCGAATTGGAATTGATGCGCTGCTTGAGAATCGCGGACGGCTTGAACACCATGACGCGGCGCGGCGAGATCGGCACTTCCTTGCCGGTCTTCGGATTGCGCCCGATACGCTGGCCCTTCTTGCGCACCACGAACGAACCGAACGACGACAGTTTCACGGTTTCGCCGCGCTCCAAACAGTCGGTAATTTCCTTCAATACAAGTTCTACGAGCGCTGCCGATTCGCTGCGCGACAGACCGACTTTCGCATAAACCGCCTCGCACAGATCGGCGCGCGTTACCGTCTTTCCTGCCATGGCCAGCCCCGCCGCGGCGACCGGCCTTAACGCGCGGCCGATATCGCCCTGATTTATCAACGATATAAGCTTGTTGCGGCAGGGTCAACGGGCTTGCGCACCCGTCGTTCCAGCAACGCCCCTCAACCGGTGGAAATCCCCGCCCTACCACCGCACCAGTGCCGCGCCCCAGGTGAAACCGCCGCCCATGGCTTCGAACAAAAGCAGGTCGCCGCGCTTGATGCGGCGCTCGGCCAAGGCATCGGCGAGCGCCAGCGGGATCGAAGCGGCCGAAGTATTGCCGTGGCGGTCCACCGTGGTGACGATTTTGGCCGGCGCGATGCCGAGCTTGTGCGCCGAGCCGTCGATGATCCGCTTATTGGCCTGGTGCGGAATGAACCAATCGACATCGTCCGCCGTATAGCCGGTCGCCTTGAACGCGTCCATAACCACGTCGGTGATCATCGCCACGGCGTGGCGAAAAACTTCCCTGCCCTCCATGCGCAGATGGCCGACCGTGCCGGTCGAGGACGGGCCGCCGTCGACATAGAGTTTCGATTTGTAACGGCCGTCCGAGCGCAGATGCACGCTGAGAATGCCGCGCGCCTCCCGCGTCTCGGGCTGCTGCTGCGCCTCCAGCACCACGGCGCCGGCGCCGTCGCCGAACAGCACGCAGGTCGAGCGGTCGGTCCAGTCGAGAATGCGCGAAAAAGTTTCGGCGCCGATGACGAGCGCGCGCGAATACGCGCCGGATTTCAACAGCGCATCGGCGGTGGCGAGGCCGTACACGAAGCCGGAGCACACCGCCTGCAGGTCGAACGCGGCGCCGCGCGTGATGCCGAGGTCGGCCTGCACCGACACCGCGCTCGCCGGAAAGGTATTGTCGGGCGTCGAGGTTGCCAGCACGATGAGATCGATCGATTGCGCATCGAGGCGGGCATGGGCGAGCGCCGAGCGGGCGGCGTTGGTCGCCATCTGCGAGGTCAATTCGCCCGGCGCCGCGATACGGCGTTCGTGAATGCCGGTGCGTTGCACGATCCATTCGTCGGACGTGTCGACCTTGCGCGCCAAATCCTCGTTGGTGAGGACCTGGTGCGGCAGGTAGCTGCCGCAGCCGAGGATGACCGAACGGCGCACTGTCACGAGGCCGCTCCGCCGAGCGCCTGACGCTGATAATCGTGGTGGCGGCCGAGCGCGAAGGTGATCTTCGCCAACAGCTCGTCGCGCACCACGCCGTGACCGACACCGATCGCCGCGGCAAAGCCTTCGGCGTCAGTGTTGCCGTGGCTCTTGATGACGATGCCGTTGAGGCCGAGAAAGACGCCGCCGTTGGAGCGGCGCGGATCGATGCGTTCCTTCAGCTTACGAAGCGCGGTGCGGGCGAACAGATAGCCGATGCGGGCGCTGAGCGAATGGCTCATCGCGGCGCGAAAATACTCGCCCATCTGCCGCGCGGTGCCTTCGGCCGTTTTCAACGCGATGTTGCCGGCAAAACCTTCGGTGACGACGACGTCGACCTTGCCTTTGCCGATATCGTCGCCCTCGACGAAGCCGACGTAATCAAGGTCGGGCAATTTTTCCTCGCGCAGGATGCGGCCGGCCTCGCGCACCGGCTCGAGGCCCTTGGCCTCTTCGACGCCGATGTTGAGGAGGCCGACGGTCGGCCGCGCGATGCCGAGCAGAATGCGCGCCGTCGCCGCGCCCATCATGGCAAGATTGACCAGATGCTCGGCGTCGGCCCCGATCGAGGCGCCGAGATCGAGCACGATGGCTTCGCCCCGCAAGGTCGGCCACAGCGCCGCGATCGCCGGGCGCGCGATGCCGGAAAGCATTTTCAGCTCGAACTTGGCCATCGCCATCAGCGCGCCGGTATTGCCGCACGACACCGCGACGTCGGCCGCACCCTTTTTGACCGCCTCGATGGCAAGCCACATCGACGATTTCCAGCGCCCGTAGCGCAGCGCCTGGCTGGGTTTGGCATCCATGCGCACCGCGATCTCGGTATGAGTGAGCCGCGACACCGCCTTGAGCTGCGGCCGCGCGGCAAGAAGCGGCGCTACCTGCGCGGCATTGCCGAAGAACAGGAACTCCGCTGCCGGCTCCTTCTGCAGCGCCAGCGCGGCTCCGGCGACGACCACGGCCGGACCGTGATCTCCCCCCATCGCATCGAGCGCAATGCGGACCTTGTCTGGCATCGACACGATCGGGTTTTGCTAAGTCCGGAAGGAGGCGGGCCGAAAGCGACCGCGACAATAGCGGTTCGGCGCGCCGACACAACAGCCCCAAGAGCTCTCAGTGTCCATCGCGGTCCTTCATCAGGCCGGCCAGCGCGGCAAACGGCCCCGCATCGGGCTTTTGATACCACGGCGGCTCGAACACGGCGCCCGGCTTACGCGGATAAGGGTCGATGCCAAGGACGAGAAACTCGGTGGCGAGCGTGCCGAGATCGACCGCGCCGCCGATCAGCGGTTCCGGATCATCCCATTTCGGCTCGGCGGCGTTCTCGCCGTCCGTTGCGGCTGCCGGGGCGGCCGGCATGTAGAGCAAGTCGACGTCCTCCTCGATCTCATTCACCAGCGGCTCGAGCGTAACCACGCAATTTTGGCCGACCATAGCCGAAATCCGGCCAGTGACGCGCAATCCGCCGCCGCCGTGCCGCGATAGATCGAAATTCGCCTCCAGCCGCGACAGTTCGCGCAAGCCCGCCATGCGGGCAATGGCGAGCCGCGTTTCGGCGTCCGCGACGAGCGTCCGATGCTCGCCGGTTTCGGGTATGTCCTCGACCGCGACCACGACGTGCCACGGCGCCTCGGATCGATCATGGTCATGCTCGGGCATCGGCAAAGGCCTCGGGATCCGGAAAATCGGTGCTGCCGTCGAACAGTTCGGCATCGTTCTGAGCATCCAATTGGCGGGCGGCCGCGCGCGCATACCGCGACAGGCGGGCGGCTCGATTATCGATGCCCTCGGCCAGTAAGATATTGCGCGCCAGCGCCTTCTCAAAGTCCTGCGGGTCCTCGGCCGCGAGCGCCGCGACATAGGCCGCTTGACGGCCATAAAACGCTTCGCCGAACCGCCGCATGCGCTTGGGTACAGCGAGATCACCGACGCCCATCTCGCGCAAATTGCCGTCGAGATCGCGGCAAAACGCGTCGAAAAGCCGCTGGCCGAGATCCGCTCCGCGCTGCCCGGCACCGCCGAGCCGGCGCAGCACCAACACCAGATGCAGCACGATGAGGTCGAATCGGCCCTCGACCGTATCGGGAACGCCGAATCCGATGTAGAACGTCGGCGAACGGGCCTGCGCCACGATGGCGCCATAGAGCGTAGCGATGCTGTCGGTCTTGAGGCTGCGCCGAAATGGCCGCGGGATCATGGGGTTAGTCCTTAACTCGTGACACAGCCGGTGAGGCGGTGCGGGTCGTCGGGTTCGGCTCCTGCGCTTGCGGCCCGCGACCCGTCGGCGTTATGGGGCTACGGCAGGTGGCAGCCGGGTGCAAGGTGGAGCGGTGATGCGGGGCAATGCAGCGGCCGGTCGGGGTCAACAAAGCGGCGCGCGGCGCACGACTGCGGCGTGCCTCGTTGTTTTGGCGCTCGGCGCGCTGCCCGGCGGCTGTTTCGGCGAAACCTTTCAGCGCGGCTACGTGCTCCCCGACGGAGCGCTGCAGCAGATCCCGCTCGGCGCCTCGCAGGAGCAGGTGCTGCTGGTGCTCGGCACGCCATCGACGGTCGCGACCGTCAGCGGCGAGGCGTTCTACTACATTTCGCAACGCGCCGAGCGCCCGGTTTCGTTCATGCCGCCCAAGATCGTCGACCAGCGCGTGATCGCGGTCTATTTCGACAAGAACCGCAGGGTGCAGCGGCTCGCCGAGTACGGGCTGAAGGACGGCAAAGTGTTCGATTTCATCAGCCGCACCACGCCGACCAGCGGCGCCGACCTGTCGATCATCAACGGCATCTTCCGCATCATCCAGGATAAGACGACCTGATGACCTTGCGGTCGTGATGACCTTGCGGTCATCGGAAGTCAGAAATCAGAAATCAGAATCGCGGCGGATGGGCTCCGAGCGCTAATTTCTGACTTCCGATTTCCGACTTCCGCCTTAATGCGCCAGCACGGCGAGCAGCAACAGCGCCACGATGTTGGTGATCTTGATCATCGGGTTGACCGCCGGGCCGGCGGTATCCTTGTAGGGATCGCCGACCGTGTCGCCGGTCACCGCGGCCTTGTGGGCCTCGGAGCCCTTGCCGCCGTAATGGCCGTCCTCGATGTATTTCTTCGCGTTGTCCCAGGCGCCGCCGCCCGACGTCATCGAGATCGCCACGAACAGCCCGGTGACGATGACGCCGAGCAGCATGGCGCCGACCGCCGAGAACGCCGCCGATTTGCCGGCCGCACCGCCGCCGGCGATGAGGTAGACGACGAAAAAGGCGAAGATCGGGGACAGCACCGGCAATAGCGACGGCACGATCATCTCCTTGATCGCGGCGCGGGTGAGCATGTCGACGGCGCGGCCGTAATCAGGCTTATCGGTGCCTTGCATGATGCCGGGCCGCTCGCGGAACTGGCGGCGCACCTCTTCGACGATCGAAGAGGCGGCGCGGCCGACCGCGGTCATGCCCATGGCGCCGAACAGGTACGGCAGCAAGCCGCCAAACAGCAGGCCGGCGACGACGTATGGGTTGCTCAGCGAAAAGTTCAGCGACACGCCCTTGAAGTACGGATGCGCCGCGGCGTTGCCGATGAAGAAATTGAGGTCCTCGTTGTAGGCGGCGAACAGCACCAGCGCGCCGAGGCCGGCGGAACCGATGGCGTAGCCCTTGGTCACCGCCTTGGTGGTGTTGCCGACCGCATCGAGCGC
The DNA here is from genome assembly GCA_030044035.1 of Xanthobacteraceae bacterium. Taxonomy (GTDB): domain Bacteria; phylum Pseudomonadota; class Alphaproteobacteria; order Rhizobiales; family Xanthobacteraceae; genus BOG-931. Next base: position 9,868 of record JASHWN010000512.1, on the reverse strand, counting down.
ATCGGTCGACTTGCGCACCTCCTTGGGCAGCCCGGCCATCTCGGCGATGCCGCCGGCATTGTCGGTCACCGGACCGAATGCATCGAGCGCGACCACGATGCCGGCGAGCGCCAGCATGGTCGTGACCGCGATGGCGATGCCGAACAGGCCGGCGAGATTGTAGCTCACCAAAATGCCGGCGATGATGACCAAGGCCGGCAGCGCAGGCGCTTCGAGCGAGACTGCAAGGCCCTGGATCACGTTGGTGCCGTGGCCGGTCCGCGACGCTTCCGCGATCGAATGCACCGGCCGATAATTGGTGCCGGTATAGTACTCGGTGATCCAGATGATCAGCCCAGTCACGACCAGGCCGGTGACGCCGCAGGCGTAGAGGTCCGCGCCCGAATAGTTGACGCCGGGCAGCGGGCCGAACCCGATCATGAAATAGACCACGGCGGCGATGCCGATCAGCGACAGCACCGCGGTCGCGATCATGCCCTTGTAGAGCGCGCCCATGATCGACTGACTGGGGCCGAGCTTGACGAAGAACGTACCGATGATCGAGGCGATGATGCACACGCCGCCGATGGCGAGCGGGAATGTCATCATCCGTGTCACCGCTTCGGCCGACACGGCGCGAAAGAAGATCGCAGCCAAGACCATGGTGGCGACCGTGGTCACCGCGTAGGTCTCGAACAGGTCGGCGGCCATGCCGGCGCAGTCACCGACATTGTCGCCGACATTGTCGGCGATGGTCGCGGGATTGCGTGGATCGTCCTCCGGAATGCCGGCCTCGACCTTGCCGACCAGGTCGCCGCCGACGTCGGCCCCCTTGGTGAAGATGCCGCCGCCGAGACGGGCGAAGATCGAAATCAGCGAGGCGCCGAAGCCGAGCGCGACCATCGAATCGACCACGGTGCGGTCGTTGGCCGCCAGATGCAGGACCTGGGTGAGGATGCTGAAATAGACGGTCACGCCAAGGAGCGCGAGGCCGGCCACCAGCATGCCGGTGATGGCGCCGGAACGGAAGGCGAGTTCCAGGCCGCCGGCCAGCGAGCCGATCGCCGCCTGCGCGGTGCGCACATTGGCCCGCACCGAGACGTTCATGCCGATGAAGCCGGCGGAACCGGACAGGATGGCGCCGATGGCAAAGCCGACGGCGACTGGCCAGCCGAGCAAGAAGCCGACGATCAGGAAGATGATCACGCCGACCGCAGCGATGGTCGCATATTGCCGTCGCAAATAGGCCTGCGCACCTTCGCGGACCGCGGCCGCAATCTGCTGCATGCGCTCGCTGCCGGGATCGGCCTGCATCACCGAAAAGGTGGCCCAGACGGCGTAAACCACGGCTAAGGCGCCGCACAGAATGATGAGCCACAACACGTTCATGGTGGAAAACCCCAGCTATTGAGAGGGCCGGACATGCGAGCCCGGCCCGAAAGGTAGGTGGAAGGCGCCCGTCGCGCGGTCAAGCCCGCCAGCGTGCGCAAATCGGCGCGGACATTGCATAAAACGCCCAGGCACGCAACGGCGGCTGGGATTTCCAACCAAATCGGGCCGGATTCAAACGGGCCGAAAAATCGTCTAGGGTTCCGTCAGGCAGCCCGACCCGCAACGGGAGGACCGCATGTCTGGAGCGCGCTTATTCGCCGTCGGTGCAATTCTCGGCGTGCTGCTGCCCCTATCGGCCTTGGCAGCCGACTATCCGGCGCCCCGCCAGGGTGACTTCATCGCGCGCGACTTCAAATTCCATTCCGGCGAGGTGATGCACGAGCTGCGCCTGCACTACACCACATTGGGCAACCCAACGGGCGCGCCGGTTCTGATGCTGCATGGCACCGGCGGCTCCGGCTCCGGCATGCTGACCAAAGCCTTCGCCGGCGAATTGTTCGGTCCCGGCCAGCCGCTCGATGCCGACAAATACTTTATCATTCTGCCGGACGCGGTCGGCGCCGGACAATCGACCAAGCCGTCCGACGGGCTGCGCGCCAAATTTCCCGCTTACAATTACGACGACATGGTGCAGGCGCAGTATCGGCTCGTCACCGAGGGCCTCGGCCTGCATCATCTGCGCCTCGTCATGGGCAATTCGATGGGCGGCATGCAGACCTGGCTGTGGGGCGAGCGATATCCCGACTTCATGGATGCGCTGGTGCCGATGGCCTCGCAGCCGACCGCGATGGCGAGCCGCAATTGGATGCTGCGACGGATGATGATCGAGCTCATTCGCGACGATCCGCAATACGACAACGGCAATTACACAAAACAGCCGCCGTCGCTGCGGCTCGCCAGCGTCTTCTTCGCCATCGCCACCAGCGGCGGCTCGCTCGGCTATCAGAAGCTGGCGCCGACCAACGCGCTGGCCGACAAGCTGGTCGACGAGCGGCTGGCGGCGCCGCCGCCCCGCGACGCCAACGATTTCATCTATCAATGGGGCGCGTCGGCCGACTACGACGCCGCGCCGGGCCTCGAACGCATCGCGGCGGCGCTGCTGGCGATCAACTCGGCGGACGACGAGCGCAACCCGCCGGAATCCGGCATCATGGAACGCGAACTCAAGCGCGTGAAGAACGGCAAGCTCTATCTGATACCGGCGAGCGACGAGACGCGCGGCCACGGCACCACCGGCATGGCCAAATTCTACGCCGCCGAGCTGCGCGCGTTCCTTGCGGCGGCGCCGAGCCGCGGGATGTAGCCCCGTTATCCTCACCCTGAGGCGCTCGGCGCGAAGCGCCGAGCCTCGAAGGGCGAGGCCACGGCGCATCGACCTGCATCCTCGAGGGCCGCTTCGCGGCCGCCTCAGGATGAGGTCAACAAAAAAGCTGGCGCAGGTATTACTCCAACTCGACCGTCTTGAAATCGGCCGGCAGCACGATTTCCAGAAGCTCGCAGTCCTCGGAGTAGTCGAGCACGGCGTGCTTTATGCGCGGCGGCTGCAGCCAGCACGAGCCTTCGCGCATGGTCACGACGCCTTCGCCCTCGTATTCGCCTTTGATCCAGCCCTTGAGCACGTAGATCATCTGGAAGTCGACGTCGTGATAGTGCCGCTTCGACACCACGGCCGGATCGCACGGCGGGATCATCCTGATGACGTGGGCGCGCACCATGCCGCCGGTCGCGTCGGCGATCGATAGATCGCGGTATTCGGCGTAAGGGCGCAGCCCGCCTTCAAACGCGCTCCCGTCGAGGTGATTGGCGACGAAGCGATGCCGGCGCGGACTTCGCTTCGGCTTACGCGCCGCCGCGCGCGTGCGCGCGGAAACTTTGCGCGCCCGTCGCGCCGATTTCTGCGCCGGCCGCCGCGCCGCCGACCGCCTTGCCGCTTTGCGCATTCCGCTTGCCTTGGCCATGCGACGATCCTCCCTTGCGTGGCCTGGATCGCGCACCGCGCAATCCGGGAGCGCAACTTTACATTAAAAACGCCGCCCGCGAATCCGCTTAAGTGAAATCCGCGCCGCGGCCTCCTCACACCGGATTGGGCCGCCGCAGCAGCGAGCCCCAGGCGAGCAAGAGCGCCGCCGTCAGGATGACCGGGAACACCATTCCGTTCACCGCATTCCAGCCGTAGTGCGACAACAGCGCGCCGGAGGAGAACGAGCCGATCGCCATCGCGCCGAACACCAGAAAATCGTTGAACGCCTGCACCTTGTTGCGTTCATGCGGATCGTGGCATTCGGTGACGAGCGTGGTGGCGCTGATGAAGGCGAAATTCCAGCCGACGCCGAGCACCGCAAGGCCGATCCAGAAATTCCATAGCGCGATGCCCAAAAGCCCGATCGCGGCGGCGCCGACGATCATGGATAGGCCGAGCGCCATCATCTGCCGCACGCCGAACCGCAAGATCAGCGACCCGGTGACGAAACTCGGCGCGTACATGCCGAGCACGTGCCACTGAATGCCGAGCGCGGCCTCGTTGACCGAGTGGTTGCACAGCACCATGGCGAGCGGCGCCGAGGTCATGACCATGTTCATCATGGCATAGCTCGCCACCCCGCATACGACGGCGATGATGAAGCGCGGCTGGCGGATGATTACGCTCAGCGGCCGACCGTCGGCAAAGGATTGCGACACCGGCGGCCGCGGGATTCTCACGAACATCAGCACACACGCGGCGAGCGCGGCGCAGGCCGATTGGGCGAGAAACGTGCCGGCGAACAAATAGGTCGGCAGCAAATCCTTGGTGAAAATGACGAGCTGGGAGCCGATGATCGCGGCGAATACGCCGCCGGCAAACACCCAGGACACCGCCTTCGGCCGAAATGCCGGGCTGGCGGTGTCGGCTGCGGCGAAGCGGTAGGATTGGTGTGCGGCCGCATAGAGGCCGCCACAAAACGTGCCGCCGAGCAGAATCGCGAACGAGCCGTGCAGCACGGCCATGTACGAGACCAGGCCGGAGAGCATGCCGAAGGCCGAGCCGGTCTGCAGCGCAAAGCGCCGGCCGAACGCCTTGGCCAGCATGCCGACCGGCAAGGTGCCGATCCACATGCCGAGCACCATGGTGCTGATCGGCAGCGTCACCAGGGCAGGATCGGGCGCCAACATCGAGCCGATGATGCCGGTCGTCGCCGTTATGACGGTATTGTTGCCGCCGGCCAAAGCCTGCGCCACGGCGAGCACCAGCGCATTGCGCGCGGCGAGCCGGTCGTCGGTGACGTCGATTGCGGGTTCGGCAAGCACGGCCATGAGTCGGCTTGTAGCCGGCCGATGTCGGCCGCGCCACTGCGCGGCGCGCATGTCTGCGCATGGCTCGTAGGGTGGGTCAGTAAGATTAGACTAGCGCCGCAGGCGCGTAACCCACCAAATGCACCTGGCGGGTTACGCCGCTTCGCGGCTAACTGCTCAAGCGCTTCCTGGCGCGGATGGATCAGTTGATCGCCCGCGTCGCCAAGCCCGATGCGGATTTTTTGTCGCCAACTTAGAAATGGCTGAATGAGGGCCGGTCGAATTTCAGCTCTTTGCCATCGTGCACGAAGCGAGCGGCGTCGCCACTGACGATACGACCAATCTCGCTCACCGCAACGGCGGCGCGCGCCGCGGCGGCGCGAAGCGACGCGAGGCGTTCGGGCGGCAGCGTCAGCACGATCTCGTAATCATCGCCGCCGGTGAGCACCTTCTCGATGAGCGTCGGATCGGCGGCAAGCGCGGCGCGGGCGGCGTCCGACAGCGGCACCCGTGCGACGTCGATTTCGGCAGCAACGCCGGACGCGCGGCACAGCTTGGCCAGGTCGCCGGCAAGGCCGTCGGAAACGTCGATCGCGGCAGAGGCGTGCTGCAGCACCGCTTCGGCCAACGCATTGCGCGGCTGCGGCAGCAAATAACGTTGGCGCAGATGCTCGCGCATGGAGGCATCCAATCGCAGCCGATCGCCCAGGCCAATTTCTCGGCGCAAAAGAACGCCGAGCGCCGCGTCGCCGATGGTGCCGGTTACCACCACATAGTCGCCGGCCTTCGCCGCGGCACGCCGCACCATTTTGCCCTGCGGCACGGCGCCGAGCGCGGCAATCGAGATCGAGGTCGGGCCCGGTGTGCGGTCGGTGTCGCCGCCAAGCAACGGGCACTGATAGCGCTCGGCGTCGGCGCCGAGCCCTGCGGCGAAAGCGGGCAGCCATTGCTCTTCAATGCCGGCCGGCAACGCCGCCGACATCAGAAAGCCGAGCGGCCTTGCCCCTTTGGCCGCGAGATCGGACAGATTCATCCGCAACGCCTTGCGGCCGATGGTGTCGGGCGGATCGTCGGCAAAGAAATGTACGCCGGCGATGACGCCGTCGGTGGTCAGCACCAGGTCGCAGCCGGGCGGCGGCGTCAGGATTGCGGCATCATCGGTCAGACCGAAAGCGCCGGGATGCGTCGCCAGCGGGCGAAAATAGCGCGCGATCAGGCGCTCCTCGGCCGATTGTTGGTCGCGAGCGGCCATGGCGCGCGCCTAGCCGCCGGCGGAAAATTCGGCGGCGCGCAACTGACGCGCCAATTGATCGAGCACGGCATTGACCATGCCGGTCTCCTGCTCGTCGACGAAGGCGGCGGCGACGTCGACATATTCGGCGGTGACGACGCGCGCCGGGATGTCGGGCCGGCACGCCAACTCGTAGGCGCCGGCCCGCAGCACCGCGCGCAACACCGCCTCGATGCGCTTGAGCGGCCAGCCGCGCGTGAGCGCCGCGTCGATCTGCGGATCGAGCCGGCCCTGCTCGCGAAGGACGCCGCCGACGATGTCGCGGAAGAACGCGGCCTCCGCCGGCCGGTATTGCGCGCCTTCGACTTCGCCGCCGAGCCAGTGCGTTTCAAACTGCGTCAAAATCTCGTTCAAGCCGGTGCCGACGAGGTCCATCTGATAAAGCGCCTGCACGGCGGCAAGCCGCGCGGCGCCGCGTTTGTTGGCTTTGCGCCCCTCGTTCGATTGTTTGGCCGGCAGCGCCATGTCAGCGCTCCGCCAGCCGCCGCTTGAGCGCGACCAGCGCCAGTGCCGCGCGCGCCGCGTCGCCGCCCTTGTCCTGCTCGTCCATGCGCGCGCGCGCGAACGCCTGCGCCTCGTTCTCGACGGTGATGATGCCGTTGCCGATCGGCAGCCCGCGCGCCAGCGACAGCTCCATGAGCCCGCGCGCCGATAGCTGCGAGACGATCTCGAAATGAATGGTTTCGCCGCGGATCACGCAGCCGAGCGCCACCGCGCCGTCGTACGGCCGCCGCCGCCGCCGCGCCGCATCCGCGGCCATCGCGATCGCGGTCGGAATTTCCAGCGAGCCCGGCACGCTGATGCGATCGAAGCTCGCCTGCGCCTCGTCGAGCGCGCGCGTGGCGCCCGCCAGGAGCGCATCGGCGATCTCTTCGTAAAAGCGCGCCTCGACGACGAGCATGCGCGCCCCTTTGCCGTCGCTCCTGTCACGCTTGCCCTGCCGCGGCCCGGCCATGCGCTGCGCTCCGTTGTGCCGCGGCGGTGGTAGCAAGCGCAGCGGGTGCGAACAAGGCGCGGTTCGCACTGCTATTCGCTGCCCTCCAACAGCCGGGCCGCATAGCGGGCCATTTGATCGACTTCGAGATTGAGCCGGGCGCCGACTTCGAGCGCGCCGAGCGTGGTAACCGCAAGCGTGTGCGGGATGATCAGCACCGAGAACGTGCCGCCTTCGACCTTGTTGACCGTCAGCGACACGCCGTCCAGCGCAACCGAGCCCTTCGGCGCGATGAAGCGCGCCAGCGCAGAGGGTGCGCGGAGCGACAGCGCCGCCATGTCGGCGAAATCATCGCGGGCAACAAGTTCGGCGATGCCGTCGACGTGACCGCTGACCAGGTGGCCGCCGAGTTCGTCGCCGACCCGGAGCGACCGTTCGAGATTGAGCCGCGTGCCACGCCGCCAGTCGGCGGCGGTGGTGAGCCGCAGCGTCTCGGCCGCGGCATCGGCCGCAAACCAGCCGCGATTGCCGGTTTTGCCGCGCGCCACGGCGGTGAGGCAGATCCCCGAACAGGCGATCGAGGCACCGATCTCGATCGTTTCCGAATCGTAGCCGCAGGCGATCGTCAGCCGCCGCAACTCTTCGGCTTTCTCCTCAACATCAATCACTTCGCCGACGTCGCTGACAATGCCGGTAAACATCGCATTCACTCGCGTCGATAAACGTCGAGCCGATCGGGCCCGATCTGTTCCGTCGCGGCAAGTTTGAGCCGCGACAGCGCCGCCGCCACCGGCTGGTCGAACCCATCGAGGCCATCAGCTCCGACGGATTTTGGCGACTCAAACAGCATTGCCTCATCGACCCTGTCGGCCGCAAGCAACGCGGCGGCCAATGTCGGACCGCCCTCGACCAAAAGCCGGGTAATGCCGCGCTCCGCAAGCAACTTGAGCACGGCCGCTAGATCGAGACGGCCATTCGTCGCCTCGACCCGGCACAGGTCCACGCCCTGTGCTCGCAACCGCTCTTCGGCCGAACGCGCCGCTTCCAGGGCGGCGAACACCCAGACCGGCACCTCGCGTGCGGTTCTGACCAGAAGCGAACCGAGCGGCAGCCGCAACGCGCTGTCGAGCACGACGCGCACCGGCGAATAGCTCGCCATGCCGGGCAACCGGCAGGTCAGCATCGGATCGTCGGCGAGCGCCGTGCCGATGCCGACCAGGATCGCGTCGCTCTGCGCGCGGAGCAGATGCACGCGCTCGCGCGCCGCCTCGCCGGTGATCGGCAGCGGACGCCGGCCAGCTGCGGCCACTTTGCCGTCGGCCGATAGCGCAAGCTTGAGCATCACATGCGGTCGCCCATCCTGCATGCGGCGGATGTGGCCGGCGTGATCGCGCCGCGCTTGCGCCGCGCCCACTCCGATATCGACCGCGATGCCGGCCGCGCGCAGCCGCGCATGCCCGCTGCCAGCGACTTCCGGATTGGGATCTTCCAGCGCCGAGACCACGCGCGAGACACCAGCGGCAACGATCGCGTCGGCGCAGGGCGGCGATTTTCCATAATGCGAGCACGGCTCGAGCGTGACATAGAGCGTGGCACAGCGCGCCGCGTCGCCGGCGCGGCGCAGCGCGTCGACCTCGGCATGCGGCCGCCCGCCGGGCTGCGTCCAGCCGCGCCCGACGATGACGCCGTCCTTGACGATCACGGCGCCAACCGCGGGATTGGGCCAAGTACGGCCGAGCCCGCGCCGGCCAAGCGCCAGCGCCAGGTTCATGAAACGGAGGTCATCGTTTTGCGCCAATGCCGCCTCTCGTGATAGCCTTTGTGCCATGAATATCGCACTTCGCGGCGCCATGACGGTCGACGAATACCTCGCCTGGAGCGAACGCCAGAGCGAACGGCGGCGGACGGAACTGATCAACGGACAGATTGTGACCATGCCGTCGGAGCGTCTATCCCACAGCCGGGCGAAAGGACTCGTTTATGTCGCTCTGCAGCAGGCGGTAAGAGCTGCCGGCTTGCCATGCGAGGTTATGCCGGATGGGCCGGGGGTACGTATCGACGACCATACAGTTTATGAGCCGGATGCCTTGGTTTTCTGCGGCGGCGCCCCGCCGCCCAGTTCGATGCTGATCCCCAATCCGGTCATTTTGGTCGAGGTCTTGTCTCCGACGACGAGCCATCACGACACCAGCGCCAAACTGATCGGTTATTTCAAACTGCCCAGCGTTGCACATTATCTCGTCATCGATCCCGAGGCTCGCACGGTGACCCATCACAGCCGCAACCAGATGCCGAACCTGCTGAGCGCTGGACGACTGCGGCTCGATCCGCCCGGGCTCGATCTCACCGTCGAAGGTCTGTTCGGCGCGGCGTGACAGCCCTCACTTGCGCGCGAGCTCTGCCGCTTCGTCCGCCGACAATTCAGCCAGCGCCGTCTCGAAGTCCTTGGCTTCGCGGAAATTGCGGTAGACCGAGGCGAAGCGCACGTAAGCGACGTCGTCGAGCTCGCGCAAATGCGCCATCACGGTCTCGCCGATCGTCTCCGACGAAACTTCGCTCTCGCCGAGGCTCTCCAGTTCGCGCACGATCTTCGACACCATTTGATCGATGCGCTCCGGCTCGACCGGACGCTTGCGCAGCGCGATCTGGACCGAACGAAGGAGCTTGTCGCGGTCGAACGGCACGCGCCGGCCGTTGCGCTTGATGACGATCAGCTCGCGCAGCTGCACGCGCTCGAAGGTGGTAAAGCGGAAGTTGCAGGAAAGACAAACGCGGCGGCGGCGGATGACCGAGGAATCCTCGGTCGGCCGCGAATCCTTGACCTGGGTATCGAGGCTTCCGCAACTCGGACAACGCATCCCCTGCCCCCGTTCGCTTGCTGGCCCGCTTTAGCCTTCGTAGATCGGGAAACGACCGACCAGCCGGCCGACTTTTTTGCGCACGGCGGCCTCCGCCGCCGCATCTTCCTCGGCGCTCTTTTGCGAAAGCGCATCAAGCACTTC
>JASHWN010000511.1 GCA_030044035.1 Xanthobacteraceae bacterium | reverse complement strand
GGCATCAAATTCGACGTCGACGGCAACTGCGTCGACCTGCCCTGCGTGCCGCAGATGAGCGAGGCGCACCGCGCCGCCGCGCAAAGCGGGCTCGCCGCCAAGGCCTATCCGTGCCTCGAGCGCGGCGAGGTGGTGTGGACCTATATGGGTCCGGCCGAGCACAAGCCGGAATTTCCCGAGCTGGAATGGACGCTGGTCGCGCCGGAGCAGCGCTACGCCACGCGCCACATCCAGGAGTGCAACTGGCTGCAGGCGCTCGAAGGCGGTTTCGACGCCACGCATCTGACGTTCCTGCACGGCGCCGAGAGCGACGCCAGCCGCCGCATCGTCGCCTCGCTCTACGAGGTGATCCCGACCGATTTCGGCTTCGTGGTCGGCACCGGCCGCGACCGCGGCGACGGCACCATCATGTGGAACATGAACGTGATGCTGGCGCCGTTCCACAAGATCATCTCGTCGCTGCCGCACGCCGCCCACGTCTGGGCGCCGATCGACGACGAGAACACCATGCTCTACAGCGTCGATTTTCACCCGTCGCGGCCGTTCACCGCGCAGGAGCTCGCCCGCTCCAAGGCCGGCGACGGCATCCACACCGAGAATATTCCCGGCACCGACCACGCCGTGCGCAGCCGCGCCAACGATTATCTGATCGACCGCGCGCTGCAGGCGAGCGGGGCGTCCTACACCGGCATGAAAGGCTTCGGCACGCAGGACTGCGCCATCCAGGAATCGATGGGGCCGATCGCCGACCGCAGCCGCGAACATTTACTCGCGTGCGACGCGGCCATCGTCAAGATCAGGCGGCTCCTTTTGCAGATGCTCAAGGACCACGCCGCCGGCAAGCCGCTGCCCGGCGCCAATCCGGCAAGCTATCGGGTGCGCTCCGGCCGCTTCGAGGCCAAGAAGGGCGTGCCGTTCGAGCAAGCCATGGCCGAATTCGTCCGCCGCGACACGCCTATCGCTGCGGAATGATCATCTTCAGCCCATCGTCATTGCGAGGAGCGAAGCGACGAAGCAATAACCCCCACCCTGCCCTCCCCCGCAAGCGGGGGAGGGTTCATCGATTTTCCCTCCCCCGCTTGCGGGGGAGGGTTAGGGTGGGGGCCACTGGATTGCTTCGCTTCGCTCGCAATGATGAAAAAGTGGAGTACCGAGCATGAACGGCGCCCAAGTCATTGCCCACATCCTCAAGCAGGAGGGCACCGAGTTTTTCTCCTGCTATCCGCGCAATCAAACCATCGAGCCGTGCGCGGCGATCGACATCAGGCCGATCCTGTGCCGGCAGGAACGCGTCGGCGTCGGCATCGCGGACGGCTATAGCCGCATCAAGCGCGGCAAGAAGAACGGCGTGTTCGGCGCGCAGGCCGGTCCGGGCATCGAGAACGCGTTTCCCGGCGTGGCGCAGGCGTTTTCCGAGAACGTGCCGATCCTGGTCATCGCCGGCGGACTGCCGCTGTCGCGGCAATACGTGCGCCCGGTGTTCCGCGCCGCCGAGGTCTATCGGCCGATCACCAAATGGTCGGCGCTGGCGCACAACGTGCAGGAGCTGCCGAGCCTGTTGCGGCGCGCCTATCACGCCATGCGCTCCGGCAAGCCCGGACCGGTGCTGATCGAAGTGCCCGACGAGGTGTTCGAGGCCGAGTACAAAGGCCCGCTCGACTACACGCCGGTGGCGGTGCAGCGCGCCGCGCCCGATCCCGATGCGGTCCGGAAAGCCGTCGCGACATTATTGAGTGCCAAGCATCCGGTGCTGTGGGCCGGCCAGGGCGTGCACTATGCCGAGGCCGGCGAGCGGCTCGCGGCTTTGGCCGAGCTCATTCCGGCGCCGGTCGTCGCCACCAATCCGGGCAAGAGCGCGATCGCCGACTCTCATCCGCTGGCGCTCGGCGGCTCGACGCGTTCGCGTTCGAAAGTGTATGCCGATTTCTTGAACAAGGCGGATCTGATCCTCGCCATCGGCTCGAGCCTGACGGTGACCAATTTCGGCCCATCGGTGCCGCCCGGCAAGATCATCATCCACTCCACCAACGATCCGGGCGACATCAACAAGGAATATAAGGCCGATCATGCGCTGGTCGGCGACGCCGGCTTGGTGATCGACGCGCTCATTGCCGAGATCGGCAAACAGAAGGGGCCGGGCGGCGGCAATGCGCTCGGCTCGCTCAAGGAGGAAGTCGCGGCCGGCAAGAAGGCCTGGCTCGAGTCCTGGGCCAAGCTCCTCGATTCCGACGAGATGCCGCTCAATCAGTATCGCGTCATCCGCGACATGATGCGCACGCTCGACCGCGACAACGTCATCATGACGCACGATTCCGGCTCGCCGCGCGAGCAGATGATTCCGTTCTGGGAGACCACCGCCGCCGGCTCGTATATGGGCTGGGGCAAGTCGACCCAGCTCGGCTACGGCCTCGGCATCACCATGGGCGCCAAGCTCGCCGCGCCGCAAAAACTCTGCGTCAACGTCATGGGCGACGCCGCCATCGGCATGACCGGCATGGACATCGAGACCGCGGCGCGCAACCGCATCGCCATCCTGACCGTGGTGTTCAACAACGGCGTCATGGGCGCCGAGCGCGACGTGTTGAAAATCTCCGACGAGAAATACGGCGCCATGACGGTCGGCGGCAATTACACCAAGGTGGCCGAGGGGCTCAACGTCGCGGCGCGGCGCGTCGAAAAGCCCGGCGACATCGTCGGCGGCCTCAAGGAAGCGGTCGGCGTCACCGAGACAGGCGCGCCGTTCCTGCTCGAATTCGTGGTCAAGGAAGGCCGCGATTTTTCGCGCTATGCTTAGGGCGGCGAAGGCGCACACGCGGTCATGAACGCGAAGACGGCGTCACGGTGCTTGCGAGCCGTATGGCTCGCCTGCGTGCTCGTGAATGCCGTTATCGCTTCCGCAAGCGCCGGAGCGCCGGACGCGGAAACCTTCTACAAAAATAAGACCGTGCTGCTGATCACTTCGACCGGCGTCGGCGGCACCTATGACGTGGTGGCGCGCCTGGTCGCGCGCATGATGCCGCGTTACCTGCCCGGCCATCCGACCATCATCGTGCAGAACATGCCGGGCGGCGGCAACGTGCTCGCCACCAACTACATGTACGCCATCGCGTTGCAGGACGGCACCGCGATCGCCACCATTCACAGCGCCATGCCGCTGCACCAGGTGCTCGACCCGCGCGACGTGCGCTATGACGCCGACCGCTTCGCCTGGCTCGGCTCGACCGGGCCGCAGAACGAAGTGATCCTGGTGTGGCGCACCGCCGGCATCACATCGCTCGACGACGCGACGCGGCGCGACGTTATTCTTGGCGGCACCGGCATCGCCTCGGGCATCGTCATCATTCCGGCAGTGATGAACAAACTCCTCGGCACCAAATTCAAGATCGTGACCGGCTATCGCACCTCCGAGGACGTCAATCTCGGCATGGAGCGCGGCGAAGTGCAGGCGCGCGCCTTCGGCATCGATTCGATCGCGAGCCAGCATCCGGATTGGATCGCCGACCACAAGGTGACTTTCCTCGCCCAGGCCGGCGCGCGCCGCGACCGCCGCCTGCCCGACGTGCCGCTGTTGACCGAGCTGGCGAAAAACGACGAGCAGCGCCGAATTTTTGCGCTCATCTCGTCGGCGCCGGCGCTCGGCCAGCCCTATGTGGCGCCGCCCGGCGTGCCGCCGGAGCGGCTTGAGCTGTTGCGCCAGGCCTTTGCGGCGACGCTCAAGGACCCGGCCTTCCT
>JASHWN010000510.1 GCA_030044035.1 Xanthobacteraceae bacterium | reverse complement strand
GTCGGCGATCGGCAGGCACAACAGGTTGGCGACCGCGGCGCCATAAAACGTCGCCAGCAGCGCCACCGCCATGAACGGCCCGAGCTTCGACGGATCGGTCATGTTGGCGAACATCTGCACCATGCCGATCAGCGTGCCGATCATGCCGAAGGCCGGCGCGCAGTCGCCGACCGCGCGGTAGATTTTTTGGCCTTCGTCGAGGTGGGTAAGAAAGTTGTCGCGGTCACGCTCGAGATTGTCGCGGATGAAGCCGGCATCGTAGCCGTCGGCGACAAAGCGGATGCCCTTGGCAAGGTAGGGGTCTTCGATCTCGACCTTCTCCAGTCCGAGCGGTCCCTGCTTGCGGGCGATGTCGGCCAAAGCGGCGATCTCGTCGACCAGTTCGCGCTGGGTAATCCGGCGCATGGAGAAGGCGAACCTGGCGCCGAGCGGCAGGCCGTGAAAGATCGAGGTCAACGGGAAGCGGATCAGGGTCGCCGCGAACGAGCCGCCGAAAATAACGATGCAGGCGTGCATGTCGAGAAACATCCTGAGGTCGCCGCCCATCAGGATGAGCGTGCACAGCACGACGGCCCCGGCGAGCAGGCCAAGGCCTGTGGCAATGTCCATAAGAGAACCCCACCCACGCGACGCCAGGCCCTAACAGGCCCGCGCCGCAACCCTAGCGTCGGCGGGCTTAAGGGAGGGTTACCGCGGGCATTTTTGGTCGACGGAGCAATAGAGCTCAGGCACCGCGACCGATCGCCGACCCCCGTGACCGGCGCGGGAAAAAGCAGCACAATGGGGCGAGGAGCGCAGCGGCTGCGGCTGGGTGAAAAAATCCCAAGGAGAAAGCGATGCGTGAGATCAGCCACTTCATCGGCGGCAAACAGGTGAAGGGAACGTCGGGGCGCCACGGCGACGTGTTCAATCCGAATACCGGAGAGGTGCAGGCCAAGGTGGCGTTCGCCAAGCATTCCGAGGTCGAGCATGCCATCGCGGTCGCCGAGGCGGCGCAGCCGGCCTGGGCGGCGGTCAACCCGCAGCGCCGCGCCCGCGTCATGATGAAATTCCTCAACCTAGTGCAAAAGGAATTCGATTCGCTCGCCCGGCTGCTGTCGTCCGAGCATGGCAAGACCTTTGCCGATTCCAAGGGCGACATTCAGCGCGGTCTCGAAGTCGTCGAGTTCGCCTGCGGCATTCCGCACCTGCTCAAGGGCGAGTACACCGAGGGCGCCGGCCCCGGCATCGACCTGTTCTCGCTGCGCCAGCCGCTCGGGGTGGTCGCCGGCATCACGCCGTTCAATTTCCCGGCCATGATCCCGATGTGGAAATTCGCCCCGGCGCTCGCTTGCGGCAACGCCTTTATCTTAAAACCGTCGGAGCGCGATCCGTCGGTGCCGATGCGGCTGGCCGAGCTTCTGGTCGAGGCCGGCTTGCCGGCCGGCGTGCTCAACGTCGTCAACGGCGACAAGGAAGCGGTCGATACCCTCCTCACTGATTCGCGCATAAAAGCGGTCGGCTTCGTCGGCTCCTCGGCGATCGCCGAATACGTCTATGCGACGGCGGCGGCCAACGGCAAGCGCGCGCAATGTTTCGGTGGCGCCAAGAACCAGATGATCATCATGCCCGATGCCGACATGGATCAGGCGGTCGATGCGCTGATCGGCGCCGGTTATGGCTCGGCCGGCGAGCGCTGCATGGCGGTATCGGTGGCGGTGCCGGTCGGCAAGAAAACCGCCGACGTGCTGCTCGAGAAGCTGGTGCCGCGGGTCGAGAGCCTCAAGATCGGGCCGTCGACCGACGCGCAGGCCGATTTCGGCCCGATGATCACCCGCGCGCATCTCGACAAGGTGAAGAGCTACGTCGATCTCGGCGTCAAGGAAGGCGCCAAGCTTTTGGTCGATGGCCGCAACTTCAAAATGCAGGGCTATGAGAACGGCAATTTCATGGGCGGTTGCCTGTTCGATCACGTGACGCCGGACATGCGCATCTACAAGGAGGAGATTTTCGGACCCGTCCTCTCGGTGGTGCGCGCCAAGGATTACGAAGAGGCGGTACGGCTGCCGTCGGAGCACGAATACGGCAACGGAGTGGCCATCTTCACCCGCGACGGCGATGCCGCGCGCGACTTCGTCAACCGCGTCGAGGTCGGCATGGTCGGCGTCAATTTCGCCATTCCGGTGCCGCTGTCGTACTACACGTTCGGCGGCTGGAAGCGCTCCGGCTTCGGCGACCTCAACCAGCACGGCCCCGACTCGATCCGCTTCTACACGCGCACCAAGACCGTCACCGCGCGCTGGCCTTCCGGAGTCAAAGAAGGCGCCGAGTTCGTCATTCCGACGATGAAGTGAATGACTCGTCATTCCGGGGCGCCGCGAGCGGCGAGCCCGGAATCCATAATCACTGTACGTGCAGTTTCTTTGCTGCCGCGACCATGCGTCCAATATAAGGATTATGGATTCCGGGTTCGCGCTTCGCGCGCCCCGGAATGACGAAAATTACCGCAAGCTGGCGTTGATCTTGTCCAGAACCGCGGCGCCGGGGCACAGTTCCTTCTCCGACAGCGCGTTGAGTGGCGCCGCGACGGTGTTGAGATGGCCGTGCAAATCCTCGGCGTCGCGCTCGACGTAAAGCAGCCCGGTGACGATCTGGCCCTTGTCGGCGTGCTGGTGCAAAAAGCTCATCGCCGCCAGCCGATCGTGCACGTCGTATTCGGCGTCGAGCTTGCGCAGCGCCAGCACCGTGCCGTCGTGCTGCTCGACCATCTCGACCGTGCCGGGCGCGTAATCGACGTGGATCGGCGGCCGGCCGGTGATGAAATCGAGGAAATTGACGGCCTCGTTGTGCTCGCGCACGTAATCGAAGCTCTTGGTCGAACCGGCGTGATTGTTGAAGGCGACGCAGGGCGAGATCACGTCGATGAAGGCGGCGCCGTTATGCTCGATCGCCGCCTCGATCAGCGGCACCAGCTGCTTCTTGTCGCCGGAGAACGAGCGGGCCACGAAGCTGGCGCCAAGCTGCAGCGCGATGCCGACCATGTCGATGGCATTGTCGGCGTTGACGACGCCGCGCTTCGACTTCGAGCCGCGGTCGGCGGTGGCGGAGAACTGGCCCTTGGTCAGGCCATACACGCCGTTGTTCTCGACAATGTAGACCATATTGACGCCGCGCCGCATGGCGTGGGCGAACTGGCCGAAGCCGATCGAGGCGGAATCGCCGTCGCCCGACACGCCGAGATAGATCAGGTCGCGATTGGCGAGGTTGGCGCCGGTCAGCACCGAGGGCATGCGGCCGTGCACCGAGTTGAAGCCATGCGAATTGCCGAGGAAATAATCCGGCGTCTTCGACGAGCAGCCGATGCCGGAGATTTTCGCCACCCGATGCGGCTCGATCGAGAGCTCGAAGCAGGCCTCGATGATCGCGGCGGTGATCGAGTCGTGGCCGCAGCCGGCGCACAGCGTCGAGATCTTGCCCTCGTAGTCGCGGTGGGTGTAGCCGAGCTTGTTCTTCGGCAGTTCGGGATGGTGGAATTTCGGCTTGACGACGTAGGTCATGGAAGCGCGGGCCTTTTCTTCTTGGTCACGACACCACTTTGCGCAGCGGCGTCACCTTGAGCGCGTCGAGGTGCTCGCCGATGGAGCGGGCGATGAAACGGGCGGTGATCGGGGTGCCGTCATAGTGCATGATCGGCACGAGCCGCACCGGATCGATGCTGCATTCGTTGACGATCAGCGAGCGCAGCTGGCTGTCGCGGTTCTGCTCGACCACATAGACGAAGTCGTGCTCGGCGATGAAGCTTGCGACGCTGGAATGGAATGGGAAGGCGCGTACGCGCAGCCGATCGAGCTCGTGGCCGCGCGCTTCAAGGAGGCCAACCGCCTCGTCCATCGCCGGCGAGGTCGAGCCGAAATAGATCACGCCG
>JASHWN010000509.1 GCA_030044035.1 Xanthobacteraceae bacterium | reverse complement strand
ACCGCGCCGACGATGGCGAGCGCGCAGGTCTTGTCGGCGAGGATCATCGGCGCGTAGAGCGGCTCGCCGGCGAGGCCCGACATGAGCGCCGCGATGCCGGATTGACCCTGGATCACGTCATCGTAGGCGGGCTGGCCGCTATAGGGACCGCCGTCGCGATAGCCGTGCAGCGCCGCGTAAACAAGGCGCGGATTTTTGGCGCACACGGCTTGCTGCGCAAAGCCGAGTTTCTCCATCTTCTGCGGCCGCATCGAATGCACCAGCACGTCGGCGCTGGCGAGCAAGCGCCACAGCGCCGCCTTGGCGCGGTCCTGCTTGAGATCGAGCACCAGCGAGCGCTTGCCGCGGTTGAGCCCCATGAACAAGGCCGCCATGCCGGGCGAGCGCGCCGGCCCGGTGTGCCGCGGCGCGTCGCCCTCCGGACTTTCGATCTTGATCACGTCGGCGCCCATGTCGCCGAGCATTTGCGTGGCGAGCGGCCCGGCCACCACCGCGGTCAGATCGAGAATGCGGATGCCGTGCAGCGGTCCAGGCATTTGTTCTTTCCATTGTAGGGTGGGTTAGCGCCGAAGGCGCGTAACCCACCGAGCAGCATGGTGGGTTACGCCGCTTCGCGGCTAACCCACCCTACGAAACGCTGGCATTACCTCGCGGGCGAACAGCCGCATCGATTTCTGCGCCGCGGCGAAATCGAGCGTGCCGAAATTGATCTGCAGCGACGCGTGCTCGAACTTGCCGATCTTGTCTTCGAAACCGCGGATGATGGCCTTGATCTCGTCCGGCGTGCCGACCAGCGCGCCGCGCGCCTCGATCTGGCTCTCCAGTGTGAAGGTCTTCATGCGCGCGATCGACTCGTCGTAGCCTTTGTAGTCCTTCGACGCGATGCCTTGCGTCCACTCGCCGGCGGCTTCGAACAGCGCGGCGAAATAATCTTCGAACTGGCGGCTCGGAATTTGCCGCGCCAGCTTCGCATCCTCGTGGCAGAACATGTGAAATGCCACCATCACCTCGCCGTCGCCCGGATGGCCAGCCTCGCGCCATGCCTTGCGGTAGACCGGGATCAGATCCTTCAGCGGCCCGATCGGTATCGACATCAGCGCGTGCCCGGCGCGACCGGCGAACTCGAACGAATCCGCGGTTCGGGTCGAGGCGATGTAGAATTTCGGCCGCGGCTTTTGCGTCGGCCGCGGCAGCGAGGTGACGTTGTCGAACGAATGAAAGCGGCCGTGATGACTGACGTTCTCGCGCGTCAGCAGCAGCTCGATCTGCTCGAGGCCCTCGCGAAACCGCGCCACGGACTCGTCCGGCGAAATACCGAAGCGGCGGAATTCGTGCGGCAGGAAGGCGCGCGCGAAGCCGACGTCGAAACGGCCGCCCGAGATGGCGTCGAGCATGGCGATCTCGCCGGCAAGTTTCAGCGGATTGTTGAACGCCGGCACCACCGCGCCGGTGACGAGCCGCAGCTTTTTGGTGCGCTGCGCGGCAGCGGCCAGAAACAGCATCGGGTTCGGGCTGTAGCCGCCGTAGCGCTCGAAATAGTGCTCGACCGAGCGCGCATGCGTATAGCCGAGCGCATCGGCTTCCTCGGCGATGTCGAGGCTTTGCGCAAAATATTCGGCGGCGCTTTTGTGCGCCGGGTGGAAATTGGGAAAGAATTGGACGCCGAACTGCATTTTTTGGCCCGCTCCCGGCGTCCTTAGAACGGCGCGTTGACGTGAACGTCAAGGCCATGGGCGGCGACCATGCCGCCGACCTGGTCACTGCGAAAGATGTGGGCGTCCACCACGGCGCCGAGATCGCGCGTCAGTTCCGCCGCCGTGCGATCCGCCTTCGGCTTGAGTTGTGCGCTCAGGTAAGCGCCTTCGGCGCGGTTGAGCTCGACCAGCGCTTTGCCGAATGGCGCCTGCATGCGTTCATAGCGCGCAAGCCCGCGGTCGAGATCGTCGCCGGCCGCCCGGATGCTGTCGGCGAGGCAGGCGGCGTCGAGCGCCGCCTTGGTGGTGCCGGCGCCGGCATGCGGGCGCGCCACGAAGGCGGCGTCGCCGGCGAGAACCACGCGCCCGAACACCAGGCGCGGCGAAGCGAGATCGTAGATCGGCTGGAAGAACGGCGCGGTGCGCACGAATATTTCGGCGACCTGCGGCGCGATATTGGCCCGCGCGTCAGCCTTGATGCGAGCGACCACCTCGGGCCGGATCAGCGGCGGCGGAATGCCGGCGGCGTGATAATGGCCCGCCGCATCGGTGCTGATGTCGATCAGCGCTTCGGGGCTGACCGACCGATACCAGACGATGTTGTAGGCGCGCCGTCCGACCGCGGTGTCATTGTCCCGCCCCGGCACCGCGTAGCTGATCAGCTGCTCGCCCTCCGGCAGACAGAAGGCGTAAAGCGCGACCATCTCGCGCCATAAGTCGCGCGGCACGTCGGCCTCATCGAGCACCGCGCGCCACGCCACATAGCCGGCGTAGACCGGCTGAACTTCGGGCAAAAACTGCGCGCGTACCGCGGAACGGATGCCGTCGGCGCCGACCAGCAGATCGCCGCGCTCGGCAGTGCCGTCGGCGAACAATGCCGTGACGCCGTCGCCGTCCTGCGCCACCCGGATGAGCCGTTTGCCGAGCCGATACGCGCGCGCAGGCAGGCCATCCAACAAGGCGCGGTAGAGCCGCGACCAGCCGCTCAGCGTGCGCGCAGTCGGCCGTTCGATGACGACCTTGCCGTTGCGGTCGAGGCAAACGGCCTTGCTGGGCGTCAGCCCCATCGACTCATCGAAATCGATGCCGGCGCGCTTGAGGATGGCGATCAGCTGCGGATGCGTGCCGAGGCCAACGCCGCGGCTCGCCAATTCCTCCTCGTTGCGCTCGAACACCACGGCGTCCCAGCCGGTGCTGCGCAACAGATGCGCCGCGATCAGCCCGCCGAGCGAGCCGCCAATGACCAGCGCGCGCCTGCTCATGCGTCACGGCATCGCCCAGGACATGTCGTCGTGGCCGGGCTTGTAGTCCATGTTGGTGGCGGCCGGATTGCGGTTGACCAGCGGCCGGCCGTACATCGGATTGGTCTGGCTGCGCGTTTCGTGCTCGACCGTGAACAGCACTTCGCAGGTGTCGAGATCGATCACGTCCTTGAAGCGATATTGGTACTGGTTGTCCTCGATGGTGATCAGACCAAGGTCGAGCAGCCGCCGATACGGGCCGGAGAAATCCGTGATGTAGATCTGCACGTGGTGCTTGTCGTAAGGCTGCTCCGGCGCGTCGGTCTCGCGGAAATAAAAGTATTGCTTCTCGCCGACCTGCACGCTCGCCTCAGGCCCGGCGCCGTTTTTGTGCACTTCCGCAGGCGCGCGCAGCACCTCGCGATAAAAGCGGGCGATGCGTTCGGCGGTGCCGGGACGCACGTCGAAGCGGACGTACGGCATGCCGAGCATGACGCGGCCGAAGCGCTCGGCGTCCGGCGTATGGACGTGGATGCGGTTGCCCCACGGGCAAACGGTCTCGACGCAATCGTTGCTTTCGCGGAAGTCGAATTTGGTGCCGTCGAGCTTTTTGCTTTTGCGCACCTTGGCGAGCCGGTCGAGCAGCGCCTCGCGGTCCGGCGACACCAACCCGACCACGCCGCGCAGCACGTCGGGCGTGCCCATCGGCAGGTGGAACTGGCTCATGCCGACATTGATCCACATGTTGCCCGAGCCGGTATTGAGGAACGGATCGCGGGTGTAACCGAGGCCGGTGACGTAGAAATCGGTGCCGTGGTGCTGGTCGGTAATGCAGACATTGACGTGTCCGATGCCGACGATATTGCCGATGTCCTCGGCGCTGCGGTCGTATTGTTTTTGCGGCTGTTGCAACATTGGCGGGTCCTTCGTGAATGGCGCCATACTAGAGCATATTGCGGCGGCCTGAAAATACGCTTTGCCGCCGGCGCAGCGCGCAGCAGGCGCGCGTTACGAGCAGGGGATGAGCAGCGGCATCGGATCTAATCGGTCGGCTCGATGCCGGCGGCGCGGATCACCTTGCCCCACTTCACGCTCTCCGACGCGATGAAGGCACGAAACTCCTCCGGCGTGTCCGATTGCGCCACGATGCCGATCGCCTTGAAGCGCGCCGCCGTTTCCGGCCGCTTCAGGTCGGGCCGCAGCGCGTCGCTGATCTTGTCGACGATCGCCTTCGGCGTGCCGGCGCGGGCGAACAGGCCCTGCCAACTCTTGGCGTCGTAGCCCGGCACCGTCTCGGCCACGCTCGGCACGTCGGGCATGTCGGGGCTGCGGGTGTTGGCGAGCGTCGCGATGAGCTTGAGCTTGCCGGCCGCAATGAGCGGCAGTGCGGGAGCAAGGTCGGTAAACTCCATCGAAATGTTGCCGCTCGCCACGTCGGTCAGCCCCGGGATCGAGCCCTTGTAGGGGATGTGGCGGATCGAGACGCCGGTCATGGTCTTGAACAGCTCGGCGAAAATCTGGTGCGGCGTGCCGATGCCGGCCGAGGCATAGGTCAACGCGTCGGGCTTGGCCTTGGCGAGCGCGATCAGGTCGGCGACCGATCTCACCGGCAGCGACGGCGATGCGACGAGGCCGAACTGGGTGAGGCCGATCAGGCCGACCGGCTCGAAGTCCTTGGCCAGATCGTAGGCCACGTGGTTCTTCAGATAGGGCAGCAGCGTGATGACGCTCGGCGCGTGCAGGAGCGTGTAGCCGTCGGGTACGGCTTTGGCCGCATAGGCGATGCCGATTTCGCCGCCCGCGCCCGGACGATTCTCGACGACGAAGCTGCCGTGCAGCGCGCGCTGCAAGACCTCGGCCTCGTAGCGCCCCAATATGTCGGTCGAGCCACCGGGCGTGAACGGCACCACGATGGTCACCGGACGGGTCGGGTAATCGTCCGCCGCGAGCGCGGGCAACAGCGCGAAGCCGATCAGCATGCACGCCGCAAGTGCCGCGCCAGCAGCGGCGGCCGCTTTCCGCGTCATCGTCATAGTGTCCTCCGCGAGACCGCGACGCTACACCGATGCTCCGCGCTCGTACAAGCTATGGCGCGCCGATTCTGGCCTTGCGCCGGAACGATGCTAAGACTGCCGTCCCGGCTTGGAGACGTTGATTGCGGGGCGCGGTGTCGAGCATTTGGTCGAAAATCCTGGTCGCTTCGCGCAACGGCATCGACGCGCGCGGCCGCGTCACCGATATCGATTACCGGCTAATCGTTCGCGTCACCACGTCTTACCGCGCCATCGAACTCGACCTGCCCGTGGTCTGGCTCGGCGTGATCTCGGCGACGTTCGCGGTGCTGCCGATGGTTTTGGCCGTATGGGTCGGCCGCCTGCTCGACCGCGGCCATGACGCGGTTGCGGCGTGGATGGGCTCGGCGCTCTTGGTGCTGGCCTGCGCCGGCTTCTGTTTCTGGGCCAATTCGATTGCGGCGCTGCTGCTGCTCACGGCGTTGTTCGGCATCGCGCACCTGTTCCTGATGGCGAGCCAGCAGATGCTGTGCATCCGCTGCTCCGGGCCACGCGGCCGCGACGCCGCGTTCGGCAATTATGTGGTGTCGAGCGCCATCGGCCAGGGCCTCGGGCCATACGTGGTGGCCTGGATCGGCGGCGCGGCGACCTTGCCGCCGACCCGGCCGCTGTTTGCCATCGCGCTCCTCATCTCGGTCATTTCGCTGGCAACCGCCGCCGCGATCCGGCCGGCGTCCCAGCACATGATGCCGCCGCCCAACAAAGAGGTGGTGCCGGTGCGCATGTTGCTGCGGCAGCGCGGGCTGATGGCGGTGCTGGTCGCGAGCGTCATCACCATCACCTCGCAGGACCTGCTCACCATTTACCTGCCGCTCCTCGGCGCCGAGCAAAACATCGACGTGCGCAGCATCGGCGGCCTGCTCACCGTTCGCTCCATCGCCTCGCTGGTTTCGCGATTGGGCTACACGCGGATCCTCCGCCTGATCCCGCGCCAGCCGCTGACGCTGATCACCATGACGGGCGCCGCGATCGGCTTTGCCTGTTTCGCATTGCCGATCCCGCTCGCCGGCATGTATGCGGCGATGACATTTCTCGGCCTGTCGCTCGGCATCGCCACCACGTTGAGCCTGACCAACGTGGTCGATCTCGCCTCCGCCGCCGCCATGGGCACGGTGATGTCGCTGCGCATCACCGGCAACCGGCTCGGCCAGGCGGCGGTGCCGTTCATCGCCGGCCTGATCGCCGCCGCGACCGGCGTCGCCGGCATCTTCGCCATCATCGCCGCGAGTCTCGCGGCATCCGGCGCCTCGGTGCATTTCAGCCGGCAGGAGCGATAAGCGGCCGCCGGCTTCGTCATTGCGAGCGAAGCGAAGCAATCCAGTGCAGCGGCACCGTTCTGGATTGCTTCGTCGCTTGGCTCCTCGCAATGACACCTTGGTGGCCGGCGCCACTTCATCGAACGTCAGCGCTTGATCTGCTCCAGCTCCGGAAACGGCGCATAGGTCGCGGCGAGACACGGCTCGCGCGGCGCATCGACGAAATCGTCGAACCGCCCGGCGAGAAACACCGCCTCGACCTGCTTGATGCCGGCGTAGTTGCCGTTGTCGCGCTTGCCGTTAAAACGCAGACAGACCACGTAGCGCGTGCCGTCGCCGACCTCTTTGAGCATCGGCTCCGAGATCGAGGCGTCGCGGATGCCGCTCGGATCGTTGAGATAGGCGTGCATGGCGGCGAGGATGTCGGCCTTGTAATTGTCCGGATAGGCGTGGATGCCCTCGTCGGCGCCGCCTTCGTGCCCGAAGTGCATACCGCCGCGGGCGCAGGCGCCGAGCAGCAATGCTGCAGCCGTGGACAATGCAGCACGCCGCCATCGTGCGCTGTTGCGATTCATCCCAGTCCCGTACTACCGGTCCGGCCGTGTCATTAAACCGAAATTCGCGACGAACGCCACCCGGGCGGCCGTCAGATCGGCACCGCCATCGCCTCGAAGGCGCCGTCGCAGTTGATCAGGTCGACGCGCTTCTGCACGATGCGGAACGTGTCGCCGTGGCGGCGCAGGCGATGGCGCTGGCGGCCGGCGAACAGACGCTGCGCGTCGTCGCGGTACTCGACCATGATGAAGGTCGAGCCGACCACGTACTCGCCCTTGGCCTCGTCGGTTTCCTCGACCACCAGATTGCCGACGATGTGCGCGGTGCGCGACGGCGGCGTCTGCACGTGAATGCGCGGATGTTCGAGCCGCTCGATCCGCGTCTTCATCAACTCGCGGTCGTCGTAGAACAGCGAGGCTTCCTCGAACGGGCTGTTCTGGTCGGGCGTCGCCGGCACCCAGTAGGTGCCGTCGTCGGCGAACAGCTCCATCCAGTCACGGAACCGCCGTTCGTCGAGCAGGCGCGCTTCGTGGATCAAAAATTCCTCGAACGCCGCGCGGTCGAGGCCCGAAGCGGTCAACAACTCGCGCGCCGCGAGCGCCATCACGCCGCCTCGCGCATGTAGCCGACCCACGCCTTGTACTGGGCGCGCACCACCATCTCGTGGGTGGCGAGCCCGCGCGTGGCGTTGGTGGCGCGGTCGGGCTCCTCGGCGCCGAGCCCGCGCGAGATGTCGACCCAGTCGGACATCCGGCTCTGCAGCCCCTTCTGCGCGCGCACGAACGATTCCAGATCGTCGGTCTGCACGAACGACGCCGCCGAATGGGTGACGTTGAGGAGCCGGATGTTGCCGAAATTCATCGCCGCCGGCGCGCCCACCAGGCGAATCGGAAAGATGTTGACCTCGGTGCGATCGACCGCGATCGGCTTGATCACCCGCACGTGGATGTTCAGCCCCATGATCGACATGTTCGGATAGATCAGCGAATTGTGCAGCCGCGGGGTGAGGATTTCGGCGGCGCGCTCGGCGCCGACTTTTTCCGCCAGCACGCGCTTATATTCGTCGAACGCCGGGCTCGACCGCTTGCCGTCGTCGAGCGTGGTGTTGCTGGTCCAGCCGTGGCCGTTGCCGACGGTGAAGCTTTTGCGGTCCTTCCACGACGCGGCGGTCTGCTTCTTCTCGGCCTCGACCACGGTGGCGCCCTTCTGATCGCCCTCGCGGCGCGCGAACTGCACGCCTTGTTTGTTGACCGTCGAGGCGTGGCCGAACGGCACGTGATACGAATCCAGCACGTTCTCGACCTGGAGCTTCCAGTTGCCGTTGTAGACGTAGCGATGCATGCCGGCATCGAGCGCCAGCTCGCCGTCGGGCGCGCGGTCGACCAGATCGTCGATGTTGCCCTGCATCGGCCCTATATGGTCCTCGAAGCTCGGGCCCTTGTCGGCGAGGCTCGCGAACACGAAGCCGCGGTAGACGCCGACGCGCGGCGCGCGGGCAAGCCCGAGCGCGTCCCTGTCAAAACCTGCGCCGCAGCCTTCCGGCACCGGCACGGTCGCGAGCTTGCCGTCGGTATCGAAGGACCAGCCGTGATAGCAGCAGGTCAGCCGCTGGGCGTGACCCTTGCGGTCGTTGACCACCTTGGCGCCGCGATGGCTGCAGCGGTTGAGCAGCACCTTTATCGAGCCGTCGCGGTGCCGCACCATGATGACCGGCTGGCGGCCGAGATCGGTGGTGATGTAATCGCCGGGCTCCTTCACTTGGCTTGAGTGGCCGACATAGAGCCAGGCGCGGCCGAAGATGCGCTCCATTTCCAATTCGAACAGGTCGGGATCGGTGTAGACGCGCCGGTGCACGCGGCCGGGCTCCACGAGCGTCGCAATATCGTCAGCGTGTCCGTTGCGCATGAAAACTCACTCCGATGTCATGCCCCGCGCAAGCGAATAGGCGCCAAGATAGACTTGTTTCCCGGATGCGGTGCAGCGCGAAGCGGTGCACCGCCGATCCGGGATCGTCCCAAACTGAGCGCTTGTAACGATCCCGGGTCTGCAGCGCACCACTCCGCTTACGCTTCGTGCTGCGCTGCGCCCGGGAAACGCGGCTGCGTTAGCGCCCGCGGCCGATGACACGACGTGCGCGGCACTCTACTCCGCCGCGGTCTGGTGCGCGAAGTTCTGCACCTGCGCGTTGATGAGATGCAGCGGCGAAGCGGTTTCCTCGAGCATGCCCCAGCTCTTGAGCCAATCGTAGGTGCGCTGCAATTCGTCGGCCGGGATCGGCGCCGGATCGCACACCACCAGCCGGCTCTCGCGCAAATCCTCGACCTTGAGCGCGGCGATCTCCGGATCCTTCTTGGCGTAGTAATCGATGAAGTAGTGCATGTACGCCTTTTTGTTGGCGTTGATCCGGCGCACCGCCTCGCGCACCGCGCGATTGAACGCCGCGTAGGTGTCGGCATCGACGCGGTTGGACGCGACCTCGGTGCCGTGGAAGAACGCCGAGCAAATGGTGCGGCAGCCGTTCTTCTCGGCAAGCGTGATGTGCGGCTCGGTCAGCGTGGTGGCTTCGATCTCGCCGCGCATCATGGCGTCGTAGCGATAGCGCGAGCCGTTCGGCGCGCGGCACAGCTTGATCATCTCGCGCGGCACGAAGCCTTCCAGCATGTGCAGCGCGATGTAATGGGTGCCGAAATAGAACGGCACGCCGATCAGGCGATTGGCGAGCTGCTGCGGGGTGAAGACCGGCGAATCCGGCCGCACCACGATGGCCGAGTAGGCGATGATGGCGCGGCGGCCGAGCTGGCGGCTGTTCTGGCCGGTATCCTGGACGCGGCAGTAATTGCCCCATTCGCAGGCGTTGTACATGTCGGCCTTGCCCTGCTCGAGCAGCTTGCCGTGGCTGGCGAACGGATCGACGCCCTTGGGCGAGGTGATGTTGACCTCGACCTTCTTCTCGACCCCGATTTCGCGGTCGGCCCACTCGATCTCGAGCCCTTCCTTGGCGAACAGGCCTTCGTCATAGGCGACGAGTTCCGGCAGCCCCTGGAATGGCGCCGTGGTCTCCAGCACGAGCTTCTTCATTGTTTTCTCCAAGCGGCTTGATTTTGCGGCAAATCGGCTGGCGGAAGCTTAGTCCGGCACAGCGATCGAATCAACAACGAGCCCTCATCATATGGGCTCTGAGCGCAGCGCATGCATGGGCGGTCCTCAAGGCGAAACTTCTTCCAGCACGCGCCGCCGCGGGCTGTGTAAGCCATGCAATCTCGTTCTCGCGACGCGTATCCCCATTATCGTCACCACCGGGCTTGATGTTTAGCCCGGGGACATCACTGACAG
>JASHWN010000508.1 GCA_030044035.1 Xanthobacteraceae bacterium | reverse complement strand
CCAGGATGTCGACGTCGGGAAAAGTCTTGAATACGCGCTCGCGCGCGGCGGCATCGGCGAGGTCGGCGGCAAGCGTCTGCGCCGTCACGCCGGTCGCTGACCGGATCGCAACGGCTTCTTTATCCAACAGCTCCGCCGATCGCGCCGCGAGGCACACGTTGACGCCCTCGCGGGCAAACCACTGCGCGACCGCGAGGCCGATGCCTTTCGAGCTGCCGGTGATCAGCGCCGTGCGGCCGGTCAGTTTCAGGTCCATGGTGCCTCTCCCCAATTTCATCACGCATTGGCACACCGAGCTCACTGGAGCAAGATTTGCTGCTGAATTAGGCAGAGTTGTGTGCAGGGCATCGATACGTTTCAATGAGGATTCACATCATCCGGATAGTCGCTGCGTGAAAGTCCGAGACGTGATACAGCTGGTCGAACAGGACGGTTGGTCCGAGATTGCCGTGCGAGGATCGCATCGACAGTTCAAGCACCCCGTCAAACCCGGCCGTGTTACCATCGCGGGCAAGCTGTCGGATGACATCGCCCGCGGCACACTGAACAGCGTGCTAAAACAGGCCGGGCTAAAGGAGCGGAAGTGATGCGCTACGCGATAGTGATCGAGCAGGCGGACGGCAACTATTCTGCGTACGTGCCGGACCTGCCAGGTTGTGTTGCTACCGGGGCAACCGTTACCGAAGTCGAAGCCGAGATCCGCGATGCGATCCGATTCCACATTGAGGGTCTTAAGGCCGACGGTCTGCAAGTGCCGGTGCCGACCAGCATGGCAGAATACGTCGATGCATAGTGCGGAGATTGCGGGATTCCACTCGTGCCGCTGCTCATGCGGCGGGTAATCTCTTCAGATTCAATTTAACCGGTGCAGAAGCGATGACGATGAGCACAATCCCCGCCCCGCTCCCTGGCGGCAACACCGTTCTGGTCGAGATCGCCGACCGCGTCGCCTGGGTGACCATGAACCGGCCGGAAAAACGCAACGCCATCAACCCGACGCTGTCGTTCGAGATGCTCGACGTGTTCGAGGCGCTGGAGAGCGACGCGCGCTGCGGCGTCGTGGTGCTCACCGGCGCCGGCGAAGCCTACTCGTCGGGCATGGATTTGCGCGAATATTTCCGCGCCACCGACAAGCTGTCCTACGACGAGCGGCTGAAGATCATGCGCAGGAGCGCCCTGGCGCAGTGGAAGCGGCTGCAATATTACGGCAAGCCGACCATCGCCATGGTCAACGGCTGGTGCTTTGGCGGCGCGTTTAATTCGCTGATCGCCTGCGACCTCGCCATTGCGGCCGACGACGCCACCTTCGGCCTCTCCGAGATCAACTGGGGCATCATCCCGGCCGGCACCGTCACCAAGGCGGTGGCGTCCGTCATGGGCCAGCGCGACGCCATGTACTACATCATGACCGGCGAGACCTTCGACGGCCGCAAGGCCGCCGCCATGGGGCTCGTCAACGAAGCGGTGCCGCGCGCCGAGTTGCGCCCGCGCGTGCAAAAACTCGCGGCCACGCTGCTGGAAAAAAATCCGATGGCGCTGCGCATCGCCAAGCATGCCACCCGCCGCGTGCGCGACATGCCGTGGGAAGACGCCGAGGATTATCTGTTCGCCAAGCTCGACCAGCTGCGCTTCCTCGATCCGGAAAAGGGCCGCGAAAAAGGCATGGCGCAATTCCTCGACGACAAATCCTACCGGCCCGGCCTCGCCGCCTACCGCCGCGACTCGTCATCGTGACGCTGCGCGGTTCATCCGCTCATTCCCGCACAAGCGGGAATCCAGCGGGGGGAGCTACCCCCTTGAGCACGCCTACTGGGTCCCCGCTTTCGCGGGGACGAGCGCAATATGAAGCCGCAGGATTGACGCGGCTCTTGCGACCACGCTCGGTCGCCGTCGTGGGGATATCTCCCGAGCCGGGATCGCTCGGCGCCAACGTGCTCGACAATCTGCTGCGCGTCGGCTTTGCCGGCGACATTTATCTGGTGAGCCGAACCAACAAACAGATCGCCGGCCGCGCCTGTCTTGCCGCGATCGATGAGCTGCCGGAAGGCGTCGATGCCGCGGTGCTGGCCGTGCCGCGGCAGGCAACGGTCGAGGCGATGGCCGCCTGCGCGCGCCGCAAGATCGGCGCCGCGCTGGTGTTCGCTTCCGGCTTTGCCGAGATGGACGACGAGGGCCGTGCCGCGCAGGACGCGATGGCGCACATCGCGCGCGACCATGGCATGGCGCTGTGCGGGCCGAATTGCATCGGCTTCGCCAACCTCACCGACAAGGTCGCGCTGACCTTCGAGCCGCTGTCGCTGTTGCCCCCTCCCTACCCTCCCCCGCAAGCGGGGCAGGGAAAGCAAGGAGCCAGCCGCGGCGTCGGCGTGCTCACGCAAAGCGGCGCGATGTGCTCGACCCTGCGGCTGGCGCTCGCGGCCAAGGAGCTGGCGCTGTCGTGCGTCGTGTCCACCGGCAACGAGGCGCAGCTCACCACCGAGGACTTTTTGGCGTTCCTGATCGACGACGACGCAACCGGCGTCATCGTCTTGTTCATGGAGGAGGTACGCCGCCCCGCGCTGTTCCTCGCGCTGGCGGCGCGGGCGCGGGCGAAAAACAAGCCGATCGTGCTCATGCATCCGGGCCGCAGCAAACGCGCGCAGGCGTCGGCGCGGAGCCACACCGGCGCCATGACGGACAATCATGCGGTGATGGCGGCGCTGGTCGCCCGCGAAGCGGTGGTATTGGTCGAGACGCTCGACGAGCTGATCGACACCGCCGAGATTTTTGCCCGCTTTGCGCAAGCGCCGAGCAAGGGCGCGGCGGTGATGACCAATTCGGGCGCGTTCAAGGGCTACGCGCTCGACCTCGCCGACACGATCGGACTGGATTTGCCGGCGCTGTCGGCGGATTGCGCGGCCGGCATCAAGGCGGTGCTGCCGCCATTCGCGGCGATCGAAAACCCGGTCGATGTGACGGCGATGAGCATCCGCGACGCCAGCATTTTGGGCCGCACCGCCGCGCATCTGCTTGCCGATCCGGCCATGGGCTCGCTGCTGGTCGCCATCGTCGCCGGCGCGCCGCGTTTTGCCATGGACAAGGCGAACGCCATCGTCGCCGGCGTCGCCGATCTGAAAAAGCCGGTTGCGGTCGCCACCATGGGCGACGAGACGCCGCTGCCGGCCGAGTTCGCCGCCACGTTACGGCAAAAAGGTCTGGCGTTTTTTCGCTCGCCGGACCGTGCGTTGCGCGCGCTCGCGCGCGTCACTTGGTACGGCAACGCCGCGACGACGGCGGAACGGCGCGCCGAATCTGTCCCTTTGCCACAGCCGCTGCCGCAAATTCCCCCGGCCGCCAACGAAACAAAGGCGGCAGGCGCGCTTGCCGAGTATCAGGGCAAAGCGTTTGTCGCCGCGCTCGGCGTTGCCGTGCCGCGCGGCGAGTTGGCGCGCGATCCCGACCAGGCGCTCACGATCGCGCGCCGCGTCGGCTTTCCGGTGGCGCTGAAGGCGCAAGCCGCAGCGCTCGCGCATAAGAGTGACGTGGGCGGCGTCATTCTCAATATCGCCGACGCGGCCTCATTGGCGCAGGCGTGGGACAGTATCGCCGCGAACATCGCCAAGACGCGTCCCGGTCTTGTGCTCGACGGCATGCTGGTCGAGGCGATGGCGGCGCCGGGTATCGAAATGGTCGTGGGCGCGGGGCGCGAGCGCGGCTGGGGTCCGATCCTCACCGTCGGCCTCGGCGGCCTGTGGATCGAGGCGCTCGCCGACGTGCGGCTCCTCGCCGCCGACCTGCCGCGCGATACCATCATCGCGGAGCTGCGCAAGCTCAAAGGCGCGGCGCTGTTTTGCGGCCACCGCGGCGCGCCGCCTGCCGACCTCGACGCCGTCGCCGACTGCGCGCTGCGCCTCGGCGCGCTCCTGCGCGCCGATCCGCGCATCGTCGAGATCGAGATCAATCCGCTGGTCGTCTACGCCAAAGGCGCACTCGCCCTCGACGTGCTGATGCAGGCCGCGGAGGCTTAGCCATGCTGAAGACGCTTATATTTCCGCTCATTCCCGCGAAAGCGGGAATCCAGAATTGGTGCAACTGGGTCCCCGCTTTCGCGGGGACGAGCGCAAGGGAATTGGCGGCGTACTACTCCGCCGCGACGCGCGAGGCGCGGCTCTGCGCCGAGACGATGTAATCCATCGCCGCCTGCACGCCGCCCTTTTTGTGCGGGATGCCGGCAAGCGACAGCGCCATCTCGGTCACCGCCAGCACGCCCATCATCCAGCCGTCGTTGACGTCGCCGAGATGGCCGATGCGGAAATATTTTTTGGCGTAGGGACCGAAGCTGGCGCCGTAGGAGATGTTGAAGGTCTCCAGCGCCAGGCTGCGGAACGCGTCGGCGTCGTGGCCGTCGGGCAGCAGCACCGCCGTGATGGTCGGCGAATAGTATTTCGCTTCGCGGCACAGGATTTCGAGGCCCCAGGCGCGCACTGCGCGGCGCGTCGCCTCGGCAAGCCGCGCGTGCCGGGCAAACACATTGTCGAGCCCTTCCTCGTGCAGCATGTCGATCGACACCGCGAGGCCCTGCAGCATCTGCGTCGCCGGCGTGTAGGGAAAGAAGCCGACCTTGTTCATGGTGAGCATGTCGTCCCACGACCAGAACGATTTCGGCAGCTTCGACGACTTCGCCGCGTGCAGCGCCTTGTCGCTGACGGCATTGAACGACATGCCGGGCGGCAGCATCAGCCCTTTCTGGGCGCCGCCGACGGTGACGTCGACGCCCCAGTCGTCGTGCCGATAGTCGGTCGAGGCTAGCGACGAGATAGTATCGACCATCAGCAGCGCCGGATGGCCGGCGGCGTCGATCGCCTTGCGGATCGGTTCGATCGGCGACAGGCAGCCGGTCGCCGTCTCGTTATGCAGGACGCAGACCGCCTTGATGGCGTGCGCCTTGTCCTTGCGCAGATGGTCCTCGATCTTGGCGGCATCGGCGCCGGTGCGCCAATCGCCGGCGATGAATTCCGGCTTGAGCCCGAGCTTGGTCGCCATGTCCTTCCACTGCGTGGCGAACTGGCCGGTCTCGACCATCAGCACCCGGTCGCCGGGCGACAGCGTATTGACCAGGGCCGCTCCCCACGCGCCGGTGCCGGTAGCGGTGTAAATGACGACGGGATTGGTGGTCTTGAAAATCGTCTTGACGCCTTCGAGGCAACGCTTGGCGAGCTTGGCGAATTCCGGACCGCGATGGTCGATGATCGGCGTGTCCATGGCGCGGAGCACGCGGTCGGGCAGCGGCGTCGGCCCCGGAATCTGCAAAAAATGACGCCCGGCGGCGCGCGAAGCATTCTGCGGCATTCCCAATACTCCTTTTGGAAGAATTTCGGTCGTGGCAGCGCCTGGTGCCGGTGGCGCCAGCGGCGGCCGCTTGTGAGGTTGAATAGCGGATGCGAGATTGCGGTCAAGTGTTCTTCGTCGCCGTCGCCGCGGCGAGGTAAAACACCTGTTCGGAGACGAATATTGGCCGCGCAGCTGCACCCGGGCCTGGAACGCCGCCTCAAGGCGGAGCACGTGGCCGACATTCATTTCGACGCCTTCACGCGTGGCCGCTATGCCACCGATGCCTCCCATTACCAGATCACGCCG
>JASHWN010000507.1 GCA_030044035.1 Xanthobacteraceae bacterium | reverse complement strand
CGAGCACCAGATCACGACGTTCTTGGGCCCGTCGGGCGAATGCCAGATCGCATGCGGAAAGCGGCCGGCGATGCGCTCGAGATCGGCAAACACGCGATAGCGCCGCTCGGCGCGCAGGAGAGCAAGGGCATCGAGAAAAAAGTCATCATAGCTCATGGTCCGCTCCCCCATCGCGGCATTGTTAGATGATTACAAGCAACTATTCCGAGCTATCACCCGCTTGATGCGAATTACTACGTCCGACTGCCCCGCTACGCGGCAAATGTGAAACGGCGCTGCGTCGCTCCAATAGATATACAGCATTGCGACTCAAACGTGCCTTCATTGTGTTGACGAGCGGAAACAGCAACGTATCGCGACAAACTCCTTCGGCACTTCGCATGAATGAGTTGTAACGGGGTCACATCGGCGCAGTGCTCAAAGCGCTTGAGCAAAGCAGCTGGCTGTCGTTCCTCGGAAGCCCAATCGCCTTGAAAGCGACGCAAATTTTCTCTGAGGTTCGCAATCGGCAAATATTGAGCGGCTGTCGCGCATGCGGCAAAGCGAGTTCATTGCCCATCTCGATCGCAAGGGCATGCTGCGCGATGGGCAAGCCGTCGATGGCGGTCTGAGCACTCGTCGTGGCTTGGTTGTCAACGATACGGACTGGGCGAGTTTGACCAGGTTGACGGCCTCGGCACTCGCTGACGAGCTGGCCGACTTCTACGGTTGTGACCGCGTTCAGCGACGTGATCTTTTGGCGCATCGGTTCGTGGGAGCGCAACTGTCGCTGAGATTCCTGAGGGAAGAGGGGCTATTTCCATTCGAACTTTCGCCCGGGGCGGTGACGTTGGCGATCGCGCGGCCGACTGAGGATGAAACGATACGCGCCGCCGAAGTCGCGCTGCAACAGGCCGTGACAATCGCGGTCGCAACGGCGGATGATATCGAGGCGGCACTCGCGACGATCTTCGAGACTGAACAAGCCAGCGTTGCCGCCCCGGCGGAAGTCGCGGCCACCCAAGACGACCTGGACGATTTGCGCGATCTTGCGCGCGGCGCCCCGGTGGTGCGGGCACTCGACGAATTGCTCAGGCTCGCGGTCGAGCAGCGCGCCACCGACCTGCATATCGAGCCTTTTGAGAGCGCGCTTTTAGTACGGCTGCGTATTGACGGTCTGTTGAAGGCGGTGCCGGGGCCGCCGATCAGCATGGCAAAAGCGCTCGTCTCGCGACTCAAAATCATGGCGGGCTTAGACATTACGGAGCGGCGCCTGCCTCAGGACGGACGAAGTCGTATCGTGGTCGCAGGAGCGGAAATCGATCTGCGCATCGCCACCGCTCCCTCGATGCACGGCGAAGGCGCCGTTGTCCGACTTTTGCGCAAAGGGTCGGGTTTCGTCAGTCTTGATCAAGTCGGGCTGTCCGCGCGTGATGGCGAAATTTTGCGCGACGCGCTGCAGGCCCCTTTCGGCATGATTATTGTCACCGGACCGACCGGTTCCGGTAAAACGACGACGCTCGCGGCGTCGCTTGCCACAATCAATGAACCAAAACGCAAAATACTGACCATTGAGGATCCGATCGAGTACCACATTTTTGGCATCCATCAGACGCAGATTCACCCAGCGATCGGTCTGACTTTCGCCACAGCGCTGCGCTCATTCTTACGTCACGATCCAGATGTGATCATGGTGGGGGAAATGCGCGATGCTGAGACAGCGCATATCGGCGTGCACGCGGCACTCACGGGTCATCTTGTATTAACGACGCTGCACACGAACACCGCTGCCGGGGCAATCCCGCGCCTCATCGACATGGGCGTCGAGAGCTTTCTCATTGCATCAAGTGTGCGCGTTGTCGTGGGTCAACGCTTGGTGCGCC
The DNA here is from genome assembly GCA_030044035.1 of Xanthobacteraceae bacterium. Taxonomy (GTDB): domain Bacteria; phylum Pseudomonadota; class Alphaproteobacteria; order Rhizobiales; family Xanthobacteraceae; genus BOG-931. Next base: position 3,631 of record JASHWN010000507.1, on the reverse strand, counting down.
TGTTGTGCGAGCATTGCAAGACGCCGCGTCGTCTTTCTGCCGGAGATCTTGCCCACGACAAACGCTGCGCCGCCTTGGGCTTCAGATCAGGCGAGGTCGTTCATGATGCCAAGGGCTGCGAGTGGTGCGGCTTTACCGGTTTCCATGGACGCCAGGGACTGTTCGAGGTCATCGAGGTCACTCCACAGGTGCGCGAGGCAATTCGGCCTAAGACGGAGGCGGTTGCGCTTGAACAAATCGCGCGCCGCGACGGAATGGCGACGATGATCGAGGACGGCGTGCGCAAATGCCGAGCCGGCTTGACGACGATCGACGAGGTGTTTCGCGTGACTGCAAGTCTGTAGGTGGGCCAATGCCGCAGTTCCGTTATCGCGCCGTCACGCGAGCGGGAGAGTTCGTAGCAGGCGAAGTGGAAGCGTCTTCGCGCCAGGAAGTGCTGCGACGCATTGAATATTTGGGCCATATGGCGATTGAGGCCGAGGCCGCGACGTCGAGCATGCTTGCGCGCAACAGTGCGCTGGTCGGAGGGGCGGTAAAATCTCGAGACGTCACGATCTTCTTACGCCAATTGGCGCTGTTGCTCGGGGCCCGCTTGACGCTGGAAGCTGCACTGCAAACGCTCGGCAACGACACTGGCAAAGGCTTGACACGGTTCACCGGCTCGCTGCTCGAATCGATCTCCGCGGGAGATAGCTTTGCCGACGCGCTGGAACGGCATCCCGCGCTCATCGAACCGGCCCATGTAGCGATGGTTCGCGCCGGCGAGGCATCTGGCAACCTCGTTTCGGTGCTGCGGGCCATTGTCGAAGATCGAACCCAGCGACAACTGCTCGCTGAGAGAATCGGTTCGGCGGTTCGCTACCCGTGCTTTCTCATAGGGTCGGCCACGGTCATTCTCATATTCTTCCTTTTTTATGTGGTGCCGCAGTTCGAGCCCGTGTTCAGAGATCTCGGTGGTCGCCTCAATGCTGGTGCAGCCTTCGTGGTAGCGGCGTCTAACTGGTTGCGCGGCAATTTCAACTTGGTTCTGGGGGCGTTCATTGTTGGTATCCTCGGCGCTTGGCTGGGGCTCAGGCAACGACAGACGAGAGGTGCGATAATCGCGGTGCTGGCATCGCTGCCGGGCATTGCCGTCCTCGCTTGTGACCGTCGCGCCGCGCGCCTCATCAGCACCCTCGGTCTACTGGTCGAAAATGGCGTTGCGCTGCCGACGGCGTTGAAAATCCTCAGCGACGTCGTTACCGCGCCGCGTCACGCGGCGGCGATGCAACGGGTCCACGAGCAAGTCCGCAATGGCCGTCGTTTCGCCGATGCGCTGGCCGAAACCGACCTTCTTCCGCCGCTCGCCGTGCGCATGTTGCGCGTCGGCGACGAGACCGGCGACCTGGCGCAGATCGCCCGCCATGCCGCTCAATTCTACGAGCACAAGCTCAGCACCGGCTTAGATCGCTTGATGGGAGCCATTGGACCGATGGCGATCATCGTCGTCAGCTTCCTCATCGGCTCGCTCATCGTCTCGATCATGAGCGCGCTCCTTAGCATCACGGAGCTTGCAACATGACACAAGCGCTTTCCCTGTCGACGCATACATTTGGTCGGCGCCTCCAACGCACGGCCGATGGGTTTACGCTGGTCGAGATGCTTGTCGTCTTGACGATCATTGGTCTGATCATGGGACTGATTGGACCACGGGTGCTGGGCTACCTTGCCGAGTCGCGTGTCAAGGCCGCACGATTGCAGATCGAAAGCTTCAGCTCGTCGCTCGATCTGTTCTATCTCGATACGGGCCGCTACCCCACCACAGCCGAAGGCCTGGACGCTCTCGCGCAACGACCGGCTGATGTCGCCGTCTGGAATGGACCATATGTGAAAGGGGGTCGGGTGCCTTTGGATCCGTGGGGCCATCCTTACCAATATCGCTCTCCGGTCGACAACGATCGGCCCTATGAGATTGTATCGTTCGGTTCCGACGGACGCGAAGGTGGTACGGGCGATGCCGCCGACATATTCAGTACCAATTCAGCCGATTTCAACGGACACGAACGTGATACGAGCAATGGCGCGGCTGGAACCAGTATCGACCACTGATCCAGTATCGACCGCGGAGCGGCGGGCCGGATTCACTCTCATCGAAATGCAGGCGGTGATGGTGATCATAGCCCTTGTCGCCGCCCTCGTCTTTGCCAGCGTGCCGGGGACCGGCCGCACCCAGCTCAAAGCAATTGCGCTGCAAACGGAGGCGCTGTTTCGGCGTGAGCGCCTTGGCGCGATCCTGACCGCTCGCAGCCGCGCGGTTTCTGTCGACGGGCAGCAGCGCGCGTTTGTCGGGGATAGTGGCGAACGCGTTGCGATTCCGCGCGACGTGACCGTCGATATTCTCAGTGTAGACGAGCAGTGGTCGGGACGGCAGGCAGTCGTTCGCTTCCTTCCGGACGGTACATCTTCCGGAACTGTGGTGAGACTTTCACGCGAGGGGGCAGCCTATGAAGTCCGAGTCAATTGGTACACGGGCAGCGTTCTCGTCGAACCCCTGCAACCAAGCTGACAAACGCTCCGGCTTTACCCTGCTCGAAGCACTGGTGGCGCTGGCGCTGCTTTTGGCGTTTGTCTCGGTACTTGTCCCGTATCTCTTCCATGCGCGTAGAATTATGGACAACTCCGAACAGCGGATCGCAGCGCAGATTCTGCTCCGGACGCTTCTGAATGCGCCTTTCGATCGCTCGCACTTGGCCAACAACGCCGTTCGCGTCGGCGAATTGAACGGCCTGCACTGGCGTATCGTCGCCAAGTCGATGACAGCCGATGACGCGTCGTCACGCAACTCTCACTCATGGACCGCGTACCGCATCGCGGCAACCGTGTCGTGGGACGTCGGACAGAGCGTCACCGCCGAGACCGTCCGCCTTGCAAAATCGGAGTAACAGGCTTGCAAAATGAATGACAATGATGAGGTTGGCGCATTTAGGAAGCACCTTTTGGGAACTTTGGCAGCGCCGTCGTATTGCCGCACAATGCTTCCCGTTGGCCGCACAAATTCCATTCTCGTCCCTTATTCTCGTCTCCTACATGTAGCGCATTGATCTCACGGGGGAAGTGCGATTTCCGACTCTGGCCGCTGATGGAGCGGTCAATTCGGGCGACGCAACAACAATAATACACTCTGCACCTGCCAAGGGCAGAGCTTGCGTCGCTCGTGGGATTGGGGGTGTACCAATGCTTGCTGCCTTAGCTGTGATTCCCAACCCGTTCGACTATTCGGCGTTTGACGCCGAGACTGCGTCCAATCTTCGTGCGCAGGCCAATCGAATCAGGAAGCGCATCGGTAAGGCGACGCAGGACTTGATCGACATTGGTCGCGATCTCCTCGCAGCAAAGAAGTATCTTCTTGATCATGGCGAGTTCATCAAATGGGTTGAATCCGAAGTCGGCATCGTTCGCCGAACAGCGCAAGCTTACATGGCCATCGCCAAGCTCGCTGACGAGAAAGGCGCAGCAATTGCGCTTTTACCGCCGACCACTGCTCATCGGCTTGCCGCCAAGTCCACACCCTCCGAAGTCGTGAGCGAAGTGGTTGCCAAAGCGCTGTCGGGCGACGTGCTTCCAGACCGCAGAGTGTCGGAGATGATCTTGG
>JASHWN010000506.1 GCA_030044035.1 Xanthobacteraceae bacterium | reverse complement strand
TCCTCGATTTCCTTGGTGAAAAGGCCCTTGCCGCCGGCGGTGGCCAGCGGCCGGTCCTGGATGGCGTCGCCCGTGGTGCGGATGGTCTTGATCTCGATCCGCTCGGCCGCAATGCCGCAAGCGGCGGCGAGGCGGCTCTGCACCTCGCGCGCCTGCGCCAACGCGAGCGGCGAACCGCGCGAGCCGATGCGGAGGAGCGCGACTTTTGACGGTTGCGTCATCTGAAATTCGGATGCTACCCAAACCGGTCGTCATTCCGGGACGCGGGCCTTAGCCCGCGGGCCCGGAATGACGGGCTATATAATACACCCATGGTCATTCTCGGCATCGAAACGACCTGCGACGAGACGGCCGCGGCCCTGGTGGAGCGGGGCGAGGACGGCAGCGGCCGTATCCTGTCCAATATCGTGCTGTCGCAGGTCAGCGAGCATGCGGCGTTCGGCGGCGTGGTGCCGGAAATCGCCGCGCGCGCCCATGTCGAGGCGCTCGACCGCATCATCGCCAAGGCCATGGCGGAAGCCGAGCGCACCTTCGCCGCGCTCGACGGGGTCGCTGCCGCCGCCGGCCCCGGCCTGATCGGCGGCCTCATCGTCGGGCTGACCACCGCGAAGGCGATCGCGCTCACGCAACGCAAGCCGCTCATCGCCGTCAATCATCTGGAAGCGCATGCGCTCACCGCGCGGCTGACCGACGGCGTCGCGTTTCCCTACTGCCTGTTCCTCGCCTCCGGCGGCCACACCCAGATTTTGGGCGTGCGCGGCGTCGGCGATTATGTGCGGCTGGGCGGCACGGTCGACGACGCCATCGGCGAGGCTTTCGACAAGACCGCAAAGCTGCTCGGGCTTGGCTATCCGGGCGGCCCGCTGGTCGAGAAGGAGGCGCAGAACGGCGACCCCGCGCGCTTTGCGCTGCCGCGGCCGATGAGCGGGCGCCGTGACGCCGATTTTTCGCTGTCCGGACTGAAGACCGCGCTGCGGCTCGAAGCCGAAAAGGTCGCGCCGCTGAGCCATCAGGACGTCGCCGATCTGTGCGCCTCGTTCCAGCAGGCGGTGGTCGACGTGGTGATGGACCGGCTGCGGCTTGGCCTGCGCATGTTCCGCGACCGGGTCGGCACGCCGACGGCGCTGGTCTGCGCCGGCGGCGTCGCCGCCAACCAGGCGATCCGCAAAGTCCTGCATCGCGTCGCCTTCGAGGTCGGCATCTCGCTGGTGGCGCCGCCGCCGGCGTTGTGCACCGACAACGGCGCCATGATCGCCTGGGCCGGCGCCGAGCGTTTGGCGCTCGGCCTGACTGATGGGCTCGACTTCGCGCCGCGCCCGCGCTGGCCGCTCGACCAGGTCGCGAAGCCGGCGGCGCCGGCGCTGGCGCAATCGTAAGTTCCGGCCGCGGCGCGGCCTATCGATGCGGATCAAGCGGAGTGCCGCGGTAAAGATCGCCGATGCTGCAACGCAGGCCGAATTCGGGCAGCTCGATAGCATCGTCGGCATGTCGCCGGGTTACCGGCTCCCAGACTCGGCTTCTGGCGTAAATCTCCACCGAATATTCGCGCGGTTCGATGACCAGGACATAGATGTTGCGCGGCGCCTCGCGATAGCGGCGAAGTTTTACGTCGATCTCGGCGCGCGTGTTGGACGGAGAAAGAATTTCTGCGACCAGCTCGAAATCCTCGGCGAAGGACTCATAGCCTGCCATATTCGATGCGACGACCACATCGGGCTCCGGCTGAAAGTTGATCACGCCCGGAAGCCGTATGGCGATTTCGTGATAGGCGTAAAGAGCGCGGCCTTGCGCCATGAACGCGCGATTGAGAAGCTCGCAAAGATTAAGCGCAATCCGTTGATGCGCTAAGCTCGGCGGAGCCATCATCACGGCAAAGCCCTCGATCAGGTGCCACCGCTCTTCCTTCGGTCGCATCTCGAGAAAGGCCATGAACTCGCTCACGTCCATGGTTCCCGGATACTGCCGCGCGGGTGCGTTGACGTTCATGCGTAGCGCCCAATGTCCTGCGATGAGGCTCCTTAAATATCGCCTCGCGGCTTAATGTACCACATAAGAGGTGCGAGTGCTGTTATGAATAAGCCAGCGGCTGCGGGTCGCCGCCGGCTACTGCTCGAAGCGGTCGATGAACCAGCGTAATAGCCGCGTCCAGACCTCGTCCTTGCCGACGGCGTCCTCGATGCCGTGTTCGAGGTTCGGATTGTCGTTGACTTCCATGACCACCAGGCCGTGGTCGGTCTGCTTGAGGTCGACGCCGTAAAAGCCGTCGCCGATCGGGCGGGCGGCGCGCACCGCGGTCTCGATCACGTCGTGCGGCGCCTGGTCGATCTCGAAGGCGCGGAAGCCGCCTTCGCGCGAGGAGCCGTCGGCCCGGTATTTCACCACCTGCCAATGGCCGCGCGCCATGCGGTACTGGCAGATGAACAGCGGCTCGCCGGCGAGCACGCCGACCCGCCAATCGAACTCGGTCGGCAGGAATTTTTGCGCGAGCAACAGGTCGGTCTCCTCGAACAGCTCGTCGCAGATGCGCTTGAACTCGGCCGCCGATTCGATCTTGTGCACGCCGCGCGAGAACGAGCCGTCGGGAATCTTCACCACCAGCGGCAGGCCCAGCTCGTCGATCGCCTTGGCGAGGTCGGTGTCCTCGGCGAGGATCACGGTCGGCGGCGTCGGCACCTGGTTCTGCTGCAACAGCTCCATCAGGAACACTTTATTGGTGCAGCGGATCATCGAGATCGGATCGTCGATGACCGGCATGCCCTCCTGCCAGGCGCGCCGCGCGAACCGGTAGGTGTGATTGTCGATCGAGGTGGTCTCGCGGATGAACAGGCCGTCGAACTCGGCAAGCTCGGCAAGCTGACGCTTGGTGATCGGCTCGACATCGACCGAAAGCTTGTCGGCGATACGGGCGAAATGCTTGATCGACACCGGCGACGACGGCGCCATCTTCTCGTTCGGGTCGTACAGCACCGCGAGGTCGTACTTGGCGACCGAACGCGCCTTGGGGTCGCGCCATTCGCGCTTGGTGTGGTTGTGCAGCGACTCGCGGAAAAACTCACCCTCGCCGTTGGCGAGCCGGGTGATGTTGCGCGGCCGGATGCGGTCGATGGTCAGCCATTCGCCCTGGTCGACGATCACTTCCAGGGCCGGGCAGCGGAACCAGTCGAACAACAGCCGGCCGAACGATTCGAAGCGCGGATCGCGGGCGATGCCGAAGCAGACCAGAAGCTTCAGCTCGCCGTCGGGCTGAAAATCGGCCCGCCGCGCGCAGCGGTTCAGCTCATCCTCGAGCTCCGGCAGCGCGTGCTCGTAGAGCTTTTGCTCGCGCAGCTCCAGCATGGTCTCGACCGTCGGCACCA
>JASHWN010000505.1 GCA_030044035.1 Xanthobacteraceae bacterium | reverse complement strand
AGGCGATCAAGCCGGCCAAGCGCTCGCGCATCCACACCTTCATCTCCACCTCGCCGGTGCACATGAAGTGGAAGCTGCAGCTGCCGGCCGAAAAAGTCTTCGAGATGGTGATCGCGTCAGTGACGCGGGCGCGCAAATATACCGACGACGTCGAGTGGTCGTGCGAGGACGGCACCCGCACCGAGCACGACTTCCTGTGCCGCTGCGTCGAGGCCGCGATCAAGGCCGGCGCCACCACGATCAACATTCCGGACACCGTCGGCTACACGGTGCCGGAAGAATATTTCGCGCTGATCAAGATGGTGCGCCACCGCGTGCCGAATTCCGACCAGGCGCGGTTCTCGGTGCACTGCCACGACGATCTGGGAATGGCGGTGGCGAACTCGCTCGCCGGCGTGCGCGCCGGCGCGCGGCAGATCGAGTGCACCATCAACGGCATCGGTGAGCGCGCCGGCAATGCCTCGCTCGAAGAGGCGGTGATGGCGATGCGGGTGCGCAACGACGTGCTGCCGTACTGGACCAGCATCGACGCCACCATGCTGACGCGCGCATCGAAGCTCGTCTCGGCGGTGACCTCGTTCCCGGTCCAGTACAACAAGGCGATCGTCGGCCGGAACGCGTTCGCGCACGAGAGCGGCATTCATCAGGACGGCATGCTCAAGCATACCCAGACCTACGAGATCATGCTGCCCGAGGACGTCGGCGTGAAGCAGACCTCGCTGGTCATGGGCAAGCACTCCGGCCGCCATGCCTTCGTGCATAAGCTGGAACAGCTTGGCTACCAGCTCGCCGGCAATCAGCTCGAAGATGCGTTCGTGCGCTTCAAGGCGCTGGCCGATCGCAAGAAGCACGTCTACGACGAGGACATCGAGGCTTTGGTCGACGAGGAGATCGCCACCGCCGAGGACCGCATCAAGCTCGTCTCGCTGTCGGTGATCGCCGGCACGCGCGGGCCGCAGCGCGCCACCATGAAGCTCGATATCGCCGGCAAGTCGGTGATCGAGGAATGCGAGGGCAACGGGCCGGTCGACGCCACCTTCAACTGCATCAAGGCGATGGTGCCGCACGACGCCGTGCTGGAACTCTACCAGGTGCATGCCGTCACCGAAGGCACCGACGCGCAGGCCGAAGTCTCGGTGCGGCTGTCGGCGAACGGCCGCTCGGTCACCGCCAAGGGCGCCGATCCCGACACCCTGGTGGCTTCCGCCAAGGCCTACTTGGCCGCGCTCAACAAGCTCGTCGCCCGTGCGCAGCGCAGCGGCAGGCTCGAGCCGTTGGCCGTTCCCGAACGCCGCATCCACTCGACCGACGTCGGCTGAAGGCTCGCGGCACGCCGCCGCCGCGCACGGCGCTTGGCTTCGCGCCCGCGATGTCCTAGATACGCTCGCGGTGGCGGTCGCTACGGTCTAGGGCGCATAGCTCAGTTGGTAGAGCAGCTGACTCTTAATCAGCGGGTCCAAGGTTCGAGTCCTTGTGCGCCCACCATCCGGCACAAATAACCCCGCGACGTCGGATCGTTATATATGGGCGAATTCTTGCCGCCGGCGGCGTTGGCGACAAGGATTTCTCGGGGTGATGCCGGGGTGATCCGTGCATAGTTGAACGGCAGATAAATAGTGGCGATTTGCCGCTGTCCGAATGCGTCGTAGAGCGTGTTGTTGATAGCAACCTGCGTCACGCCGAAGGCGGCTGCGCGCTGTCGGTCGACGGTGAGACCGCCCTCGAGCCCGCTCGCTTCCGCTGTCGTGATGACGTGGGTCAGTTCGGGCATGGCCAGCATCTGGTGGCGCATCACCTCGCTCCAGCGCCACAGCTCGTCGGGATCGGAGCCGATGAGAGCGTACTGGTAGCGCGAGGCCGTATTCTCGACGCCGAGCTGGAGGTCCTGCCACGGTTTGAAAAACAGCCGAATGCCGCGGATGCCAGCCAAGTCCGTGCCCATGCGATCGATGACCTGATCGATCGACGCTTTTCTTTCCTCCAGCGGCTTGAGACTGACCGTGATGAATCCGTTGCTAAGCGGGAAGCCGTCGTCCGTTCCGATGTATGAGGCCAGCCCTTCGACCGCAGGATCCTTGAGCAGTGCGCTGGTGACCGAGCGTTGCAACCGTTCCATGGCGGCAAAGGAAACATTAGCGACCGTGATGGAGCGAACCGCCAAGATTCCGGTATCTTGCGTCGGCATGAAGCCCTTGGGCAGCGCCACGAAGAATCCCATCGTACCCGCGATCATCACGATCAACGTTGCGACGACGGCGACGGGATGCGACAAAGTCCATTCGAGGCTTCGCATATGCGCGACGGTCGCGTCTTATCGTGCCAAAGCGCGCCGCGCCTTCGTGCCGGCACCGCTCCTGCCGGCATCAGATCATCGTCTTGGCCTTACCGGTCGCTCCCATGATCTCGGCAATGCCGGTGGCGAGACTAGGAGGAAACGAGCGCGATGTTCGTCATGTGCGGCGCAGATAAGATCTCCACCTCCGCGGCCCTATGTGCCCTGCGGCTCATCGAACGATCGCGAACAGACGACTCCAGCGCGCCGACCACGGCCAACGCCACACTTCCCAGGCCTGCGCGCCGCCGCCGATCGAGAAAAAGATCAGCTGCGCGTGACCGACGATGTTCTCGAACGGCACGTAGCCGACGCCCCCGCCCGAGGGTGGAATTCGGCTGTCGAGGGAATCGTCGCGGTTGTCACCCATCATGAAGAAGTGCCCGGGCGGAACGACATATGGTTGCGTGTTGTCGTAATAATAATCGTCGACGCGTTGGAGCGTGTAGTAGCTTACTCCGTTCGGTAAGGTCTCGCGCCAGCGCTTGACCCGGATCGGCCGCGCACCCGCGTCGTAGTCAATGTAGTCTTCCGCCCGCTCGCGCTTGACCGCCACGCCGTTGATTTGCGGCACCCCGTCGATCATCTGAATCCGGTCGCCGGGCAGCCCGATCACCCGCTTGATGAAGTCGGTCGAATCATCCCTGGGAAGCCGGAACACCACGATGTCGCCGCGTTTGGGCTCCGAGCCAAGAATGCGGCCGGAAAAGATCGGCAGGCCGAATGGCAGCGAGTAACGGCTATAACCGTAACTGAATTTCGAGACGAAGAGGTAGTCGCCGATCAGCAGGGTCCCTTCCATCGACCCTGACGGTATGCTGAAGGCCTCGAACAGGAAGGTGCGAATGACCAGCGCGATGACCAGTGCGTACCCAATCGTGCGGGCGCTTTCTGCGATTCCGCCTCGCTGGCGCTCTTTCTCAGTCGACACGCTCATTGGCTGGCGAGCATGGCACAGCCCCTCCCCAGTTTCAGGCTTGTTTTCACAGATTAAAACTGTACTGCCATAGGTGCGAACGGCCATGAGACCCTGCCAGAGGTCGCGCATCCGACGGCAGCTGTTCGCTTTGCATAGCGTGTATCATATCGCGAACGGGTCTCCGTGGTAATGGCCCTGCCGAACCCCGTTTTTCGCCAACATTCGCAAACGGCCGGCGCGATGCAAATATCATCGATCGTGGCGAATGCCAATTCGCAACGCCGCACTCCACGACGCTGGAATCGTGATGAGCTTGCCAGGGCGCG
>JASHWN010000504.1 GCA_030044035.1 Xanthobacteraceae bacterium | reverse complement strand
TCGAACTTGATGCCGGGACCGATGCTGACGTTGTCGGTGATGTCGGTTGCGTGCAGCGCGTCGGCCAATGCCTTGGGGTCGGTCGAACCGGCGCGCTTGTAGGCATCGGCGGCGATCAATAACGCCTCGAACGTGTACACATGATTGGTGTTCATATTGAGGTCAGGGAAAGCCTTGGCGAATGCGGCCTGGAGAACAGGCGTCAGCTTCTTGTTCGGATCGTACCATGGCACCAGGCTGATGGGGCCGTCCGAGAGCTTGCCCAGCGTCTTGGTGTACTGATTCTCGTACCATCCCGGCCCCCAGCTCAGGATCGCCTGCGGCGTCCAGCGCTGCTTGACCATTTCGCGGGTCAGCAGCATCGCGTCGTTGAGGCGGCCGACGACGAGCATGATCTCGGCATTGGTCGCCTTGGCCTTGGTCACTTCGACGGAGAGGTCGCGCGCCGCTGGATCGTAGGAGATTTCGTCGAGGATCGTATAGGGCAGCTTCCGCGCGTGGATGCCTTTGGCCATTCCGGTGCCGAACAGGTCGTTGACGTGCATGAACACGGCGGTCTTTGGCGCAACGCCTGCAATTTCGAAGACCTCCGTTTGCTCGGCCAGCTCATCGTTGAGCAGCATCGGCACCGTCGGGAAGTTGCGGACCACGAACTTGTAGCCCTGTTCGGTGATCTGTGGATCGCTGCCGACGTTGATGACGAGCGGAATGCCCTTCTGCTCGGCGACCTGGGCGACGGCGGTGGTCTGTCCGGAATCGAAGGCGCCGATCAGGAGCTGGGCGCCGTCCAGGATCAGCTTTTCGGCGTGCTCGCGCGCGGCGTCGACGTTCGATTCGGTGTCGCCGTTCATGATCGTCAGCTCGGGCAAGCCCAGCGACTTCAAGACCGGCGCCGCGATATCGACGCCGCGCTGGCAATCCTGGCCAATACCGGCCTCGAAGCCGCTGCGCGGCAACAGCACGCCGACCTTGAGCGCGCCCTTGCCCTGAGCGCGCACGATGGCGGGCGTAGCAAGCGTGGTGGTCGCGGCGGCGGCGCCGACGAGCACGCGGCGTCGGCTCGGAAGCTTATGGCTGGTCATGTCGGATCCTCCCAAAAGTTTGGCGAAATGCTAGGAAAGTCGCGCCTTCAGGGCAAGCTTTAGATCATGCGCCGAAAAGCTGCGCGACCGCGGCGGCGATGGCAAGCAGCCGGTGGTCGGCGCCGTTGCGCGCCGCCAGCATCAGCCCGACCGGCAGCGCGCTCACCGCCGTGGTAACGGGCAGCGTGATGGCGCAGAGGTCGAAGAAATTGATGATGGCGGTGTTGCGCAACAGCGCCGCATTGCGCGCCGCAAACACTTTTGGGTCGGCGACTTCGGCGGTCGCTGGCGCGACGATGGAGGTGGTCGGCATGATCAAGGCGTCGAGGCCGGCAAGCCGCGCGTCCATCTCGCGCACCAAACGCGCGCGCTCGCGCATCATGTCGACGTAATCGGCGGCCGACACCGCGCAGCCGCGCTCGATGCGAGCGAGCACGTTGGGATCGATGTCGCCTGCGCGCCGGCGCAGCCGGTCGCGATGGATGGCGCACGATTCCGGCGGTGAGATACCGCCCTTGGCGTTGACTTCATTCATGCCGTCGAATTGCGACAGCGTCTCGTGGCTGATGCGGATGCCGGCGCCATCGAGCCGTTTGACGGCGGCGGCGAACCCGGCCGCCACCGCACCATCCAAGCGGTCGAGCGGCAAACCCTCGGCGACGCCGAGGCGCAGGCCGCCGAGCGCGCTTGGCGCAAGCGGCGCGAATGCAAAATCGTCGCCCGCCATCACGGCGTCGGCCTTGGCGCAGTCGGCGACGCTTTTGGCGATCGGCCCGATCGAATCGAGCGTGTAGCTCAACGGAAAAGCGCCGTCGGTCGGCACGCGCCGGCGGCTCGGCTTGAAGCCGACGAGGCCGCACAGCGCCGCCGGAATCCGCACCGACCCGCCGGTATCGGTGCCGATCGCGATCTCGCAAAAGCCGTCGGCGACCGCGACCGCCGCGCCGGCCGACGAACCGCCGGGCACCCGGGTGCGGTCGCGCGGATTGCCGGGCGTGCCGAAATGCGGATTGGCGCCGATGCCGGAGAACGCGAACTCAGTCATGTTGGTCTTGGCGACGATCACCGCGCCGGCCGCGCGCAGCCGGCGCACGATCGCGGCATCGGCCGTCGCGGGCTTCGCCTCCTCGGCAAGAATCTTTGAACCCGCGCGGGTCGGCTCGCCGGCGACGTCGAACAGATCCTTGATGCTGACGATGGCGCCGTCGAGCGGGCCGAGCGAGATGCCGGCGTGGGCCCGCGCATCGGCCGCATCAGCCGCGGCGCGCGCCGCGTCCTGATAAACCGTGAGGCAGGCGCGCGCCCCCTCGCCTTTCGGATCGGCAATGCGCGCCAGCGCCTGTTCGAGCCGCTCGCGGCAGGATGATGTGTTTCGCGCGCTCATCAGACGTGCAGCACCATCGCGGGCTTCAAGTCTTTCAGCGACGGCGCGCCGACCTGCTGCATGGCGACTTTCAGCTCGCTGCGCAGGATACGCAGCACCTGCTCGACGCCCGGCTCGCCGAACGCGCCGAGACCCCACAGATAGGGCCGGCCGACGGCGACGCCCTTGGCGCCCATGCACAGCGCCTTGACGATGTCGGTGCCGCGGCGGAAGCCGGAATCGATCAGCACCGGCATGTTGCCCGACACCTGGATGATCTCCGGCAGCGTCTCGATGGTCGAGCGGCCGGCCTCGTCGGCGCGGCCGCCGTGATTGGAAACGATGATGGCGTCGATGCCGGTCTCGGCGGCGATCTTGGCATCCTCCCAGGCCAGAATGCCCTTGATCACCATTTTCAGCTTCGTGAGATCGCGCAGCCGTTTGATGTAATCCCAGGTCATGGCTGAGGATTGGATACTGTCCAGTCCGGACAGATCGGCGCCGTCGTACATCGGATCGTTGCGCATCCCGGCGGCGAGGCTTGATCTGTCGTGGCATGCCGAGCATTGCCGCGTGTCGGTGCGGGTCATGCGGATCGCGGTTTCCTGGTTGCGCGCGCCGCTGCGGTCGACCGTGACGGCGATCGCGATCGCGCCCTGGCGCTCCATGCTGAGCACGTGATGCTTGGCCACTTCGAGCTTGTTGGTGGCGTAGAGCTGCGACCAGATCGGCCGGCCGCGCGCCGCGATCACGTCGGCGACCGAGGTGGTC
>JASHWN010000503.1 GCA_030044035.1 Xanthobacteraceae bacterium | reverse complement strand
CCGAGCCTTAAGGCGAGCGGCTGGACGTGCCCTCAAAGGCAGCGGCACACGCATGGTGGCTTCGCCAATTTTCGACGGGAGGACGGTATGAGCGGCAGCGATGGCAATGGCATACGCAACGGTCGGTGCGGGAGCGTGGACCGGCGCACCCTGGTGAAAGCCGGCTTGGGCGCGCTCGCCGTTCCGGCGGTGCTGCGCGTCATTCCGGCCAACGCTCAATCGAATTCGCCTATCGCGTTCGTCCATCCGGTCACTGGCAGGCGTCACAGGGCACGCCAAGGAAGCCACTAAGTGTGTTCACCTGCGTCGCTTTCGAAGCTAAGCGGACATGAACCGGGAGTCAAAACCGGTTGAACCAGTCGCAAATGAACCGGAGCAGACGTTCGGATGTGCAAGAGCCTTCGACCCGAACGGCTGCACATGCCGGTTCTCGCTACAATTGTCGGATTCCTCAAGGAGCAGCGCGCGGCATCGCCGTCGGAGCGAACGATTTGGACCGCGATCCTCGTGCTCCTTGTCTTTGGTCCCCCAGCCATCACTGGCAAGGGTTGGAGCACAGCCGGACCATTCCATTAGCGATCCTCTAATGCTCGTTCACCTCAGTCCCGCCTTCCGCATGCCCTCCAGATACCGCTCCAGCAATTCAGGCGTCTGATAGGGCATGTTTGCTCTGAGCCATTGTATCGATAGCTGGGGCTGCTCGCGTCGTACCGCTGCCAAATACGACCGCGCTTCATCGATCCGGCCAGCCTGGGCCAGACTCGCGCAGTGCATGCGTTGTACCCCCTGAAAGCCCGGACGCAACTGCGCGGCCTCCGTCGCGTAGCGCGCGGCCTCCGCGTATCGGCGGGCCGCATAGTGAGCCAGAGCGAGACCACCGAGAAACAGTGCCATGTCCGGATCGAAGGGACTTAGCCTAATGGCTTCTTCGCAGTGCTCGATCGCTTCGCCATCCCTCCCCGCAAAAGCCAGGCCCCGCCCGAGATGCGCGTGTGCTGCCGCGGAATTCGGGTTGAGTTTCACCGCCAGACGAAACGCCGCAATCGCCTCCTCTGTTCGACGTTCCATGATGGCGCAATAGCCAAGTGCGATGTGCCCCCAAGGATCGCGATCATCAAGGGCGATCGCCCGCAAGGCGTGCTGGCGCCCGGGAAGCAAGCCTTGATCGCGATCGATCCACCCCATGTGCGCCGCGATCACTAGGCAAAAGCCTAACAAGCTTCGCGAAGGTGCGTAGTCCGGATACGACTCCGCGGTCCCTTTGAGGGCGTCAATTGCAATCTCGAAGTCCGCGCGTGACAGGCGCCATACATGCGTTTGTGCGCGGGCCACGCGTTCCCAAGCTCCAAGATCATCTGCGGACCGGAAAAATGCGCGAACGCCCTCAGCGGTCAACAGGCGAGGTTCGATCGCCGCAGCGACGCTGCGAGTGATTTCGTCCTGCACGGTAAAGATATCGTCGAGTTCGCGGTCGTATTTCTCTGCCCAGAGATGACCGTCGTTTGTCGCGTCAACAAGCTGTACGCTGATGCGCAGCCGATTACCGGCACGACGTACACTGCCCTCGACCACATAGCGGACGCCAAGCTCGCGCGAGACTTGTTTCACATCGACCGCGCGGTGCTTGTAGACAAACGTTGAGTTGCGCGCGATGACGAACAACCAGCGGATATGCGAAAGCCCGGTGATCAGGTCCTCGGAAATGCCATCGGCAAAGTACTCCTGATCAGGATCGCCGCTGATATTGGCGAGCGGCAACACCGCTATCGAGGGGCGGTCGGGCAGCGGCAGATAAGGATCGTGTCCCGAGGTGTCGCCGGTTCGGAAGCGATATGCTGCCGGCCCCAGATGTGTGGCTGCCGTGGCCGACGTTTCGTACTCGCGGACCTCGCCGACGAAACGAATGCCCTTCCGCGCCAGCGTCTTGATAAACCGCTGCGAGCTGCCGGTGTCGCCGATCGCGCTGCGTGCAGCGTTGATCCGGTTGAATAGCGCAGATTCCGACACGATCCGGCCCTGCCAGACCGCGCCGAGCAGCTCGTCCTTGCTGACCACCCGGTCGCGATGGCACACCACGTGCACCAGGAGATCGAACACCTGCGGCTCAAGCGCGACGAGTTCTGCACCACGGCGCAGTTCACGCCGGTTGGTGTCGAGCTCGCAATCGCCGAAGAGGTACCGCAATCATGCCTCGATGTCGCCGGTCGGGGCGGGAATCTAGCACGGCGCCTTCGGAAAAAATGGAGGGATTCTTGAGGGCAAATTGAGACGCCCTGAAAGCACGCGCACGCGCTTGCTGGCACGATCGGCCGTCCAGCCACAGGAGATCCCCATGACCAGGACACGATTGAGTCGGAACGCTTTGGCCACAGGATTACTCATTGCGGCACTTCTGCCCCTCACCGCAAGTGCTGCTGACGACCATATCGGAGTGGCTCCGGATGACCTGCAATGGAGCGCCGGACCAGCGGCTCTTCCGAAGGGCGCACAAATTGCAGTGCTGTTTGGCGATCCGTCAAAGGAGGGCGCATTTGCCTATCGGCTGAAATTGCCGCCCGGCTTCAAAGTTGCGGCACACACGCACCCGGGAGACGAGAATGTCACGGTAATCTCCGGCTCATTCCACTTCGGAATGGGTCCAAAGCTGGATGAACAAAAGGGCGACGCGCTGAAAGCCGGCGGCTTTGTGCAGCTTAGCAAAGGCATGCAGCATTATGCATGGTTTACCGAGGAGACGGTGATCCAGATCAATGGGAACGGCCCGTGGGGAATTACCTATGTGAATGCTGCAGACGATCCAAGAAAGAACTAATAGGCCACTTAACGTCGTCATCCCTGGTCCAGCCCAAGGGCGCCTGCACGTCACGGCGGGTGTCCCTTTTCTAATTTCTGATCGGCTAGGCGGCGTAGGTCCGAAGTTAGCACTTCGCGTCATTTCGCTGCTACGCAGCATTTCGGTCGCTTTCGGGGCGAAGCAGACATTGAGCGCGCGCACAGAACCGAATTTTATGACCACGTACCCTAAATCACCATACGACGCGACGGAACCTGATATGCGGCGAGCGGTCGGCCTGTAGGGCGTACCTAATCGCATCATAGATGTGGGCTTCGCTGTTCGGGTCTACGTCGTCCAAGTTCTTGGGATTGCGCTGTAGCACAGGGAGCGTGCGTGCGGTGTTCGGGCAATCGTCGCGCACGATGAACAGCCCCTTGCCCTCCCGTATTCGGCTCTCAGGACGCGGCGCGGTGTTTATCAGTCGCTCGCGCACCAGCGCGTAGCCGATTTCACGGCTGCCCGGCGGCTTGGTGACAAGCTCGAAATGGATGCCGGGATGCCGGATGCCATTGATGGTGACCGGGCGCTTGAACTCTTCGGCAACAGAAAACTCATTCATTTCCTCGCCGATGGCACTGTCGGCATAATTGCGGCGGAACAAGTCATGCCACTTGCTCGGCTGGAACGTATCGGGATAGCGCCAGCCGCACATGATCTTGTAGTTCTGGATTTTGGTGGTGATTTCGGCGATTGTTGCATGATCGCCCTTGTCCGGTTCGCCGGTCCATCCGTATTGCTCGCCGATCAGAAACAGGTCGCCGGGCCGCGTTGAGCGCGTGCGGCCGTTCTTCAACAGCAAATCGGTGCCGTCGCTTTCCGCCCAAGCGAGCCACGCCCAAGGGCGCGTTGAGCCGTGGTCATACGATGCGAACGTTTTCCATGAAGCCGGAATATCGAACGAGTCAATAAAGATCGCGCTCCCGTACTTGAAGAAAATTTCGTCAAGAGCGCCGCCGGCAGTGATGCCCCAATTGCCGTACTTCCATGCTTGCAACTGCGGTTCGTTGCCTTCGCACGCCGTTTCGATGCTGCTCATGTAGTGCGGCTCAGTGCGGCGGAGCAAAGCGTTGTCCTCATACGAACAAAAGATCATTCGCCGCGTCTGTCCATTCTCAACGCGGATGCACGGGCCGGCGCCGTGATGAATGCCGCTGAGATTGAAACGATGCTTCACCGCGTTGTGCGACGGGCCGCCGGGATTGCAAGTGAACAACACGTGTCTCGACATAACCTCTTCCGGCAGCGCGCTGCATTCTACGGCGATTTCCAGGCGCTGTTCGGCTTGTCGATGGAGGTGCGCGCCGGCGAGGCGGTCGCGGTGATCGGCGCCAACGGCGCCGGCAAGAGCACGCTCCTCAAAAGCATCGCCGGACTGCTGCCATCGCGCCCGGACGCGATCACGTTTGCCGGCGAGCCGATCGGCGGCTTGCCGGCGCATGCCGTCGCCGCGCGCGGCATTGCCTTGGTGCCGGAGGGACGCGGGCTCTTTGCCTCGCTCAGCGTCGAAGAGAATCTGCTGATCGGCGGACAGCTCAACCGACCGGGCCCGTGGAACCTGTCCAGCATCTACGACCTGTTTCCGGTGCTTGGTGAGCGCCACGCCATGCCGAGCACGGCGCTCTCCGGCGGCCAGCAGCAAATGGCCGCGATCGCCCGCGGGCTTATGGCCAATCCGAAACTGTTGCTGTGCGACGAGATCAGTCTCGGACTCGCTCCGATCGTGGTGCGCGACATCTACACGCGGCTGCCGACGATCCTCTCGGCCGGCATTTCGCTGGTCCTGGTCGAGCAGGACGTGGTGCAGGCGCTCAAGGCGGTGCAGCGCGTCTATTGCCTGCAGGAGGGCCGCGTGGCGCTCGCCGGCGCCGCCAAAGATTTAACGCGCGAGACCATCGCGGCTGCGTATTTCGGGGTGTGAGCTTTCGTGACGTCGATGACCGATTGGATCAACGTCATCCTGCAGGGCGTGCTGGTCGGCGGGCTGTACGCCATGTTCGCCGCCGGCCTGTCGCTGATCTTCGGCGTCATGCGGCTCGTCAACATCGCGCACGGCGATCTGATCGTGCTGGCGGCCTATCTGGCGCTGGTGGCGACGCAGACACTCGGCATCGGCCCGCTGGTTTCGCTGCTCATCGTGGTGCCGCTGATGGCGGCGGTCGGCTACGCGCTGCAGCGCCTCATCCTCAACCGTACCTTGGGCGAGGATTTGTTGCCGCCGCTTTTGGTCACGTTCGGATTGTCGGTCATCATTCAGAACGGCCTGTTGGCGCTGTTCACCGCCGACGACCGCAAGCTGCAGGCCGGCGCCATCGAAGTGGCGACGGTGCGGCTGTTCGAAGGCGTCTATGTCGGCTTGCTGCCGCTCCTGCAATTCGCCGTCGCGGTCGCGGTGATCGCGGCGCTGCAATTCGTGTTCTACCGCACCGCGCTCGGCCGCGCCTTTCGCGCCACCGCCGACAGCCCGGAGGTGGCGCGGCTGATGGGGCTCGATAACCGCCACGTCTTCGCGCTCGCCATGGCGCTGTCGCTCGCTGTCGTGGCAATCGCCGGGGTGTTTCTGGCGATCCGCGCCGACTTCGATCCGTCGATCGGGCCGGCGCGGCTGATCTTCGGCTTCGAGGCCGTCATCATCGGCGGGCTCGGCAGCCTATGGGGGACGTTCGCCGGCGGGCTCGTGCTCGGCGTGGCGCAGGCGATCGGCGCGCACATCAATCCGGGCTGGCAAATCCTCGCCGGCCACATCGCCTTCCTGGTGATCCTGGCGGTGCGGCCGGAAGGCCTGTTCGCCAAAGGCCGCGCATGAATGTGCACGTGACCTTCGCCAGCCGCTCGAGCCGCGCCGGTATGGCGCTGTGCGCCGTCGCCTTTGTCGCGCTCATCGCGGCGCCCGCCTGGGG
Organism: Xanthobacteraceae bacterium; assembly: GCA_030044035.1. Lineage (GTDB taxonomy): Bacteria > Pseudomonadota > Alphaproteobacteria > Rhizobiales > Xanthobacteraceae > BOG-931. Next base: position 2,674 of record JASHWN010000503.1, on the reverse strand, counting down.
CGGCCGCGATGACCTGCAGCTTCTTTCGGAAATGTATTGTTACGTGGCGCTGGCGAGCTTGTGGAATCTGCTCGCCGGTTATGCCGGACTCGTCTCCGTCGGCCAGCAGGCCTATGTCGGACTTGGCGCCTACATTCTGTTTGCGTTCGCGATCCTCGCCGGCATGCCGCCGCTTGCCGCGATTGCGCTCGCCGGCATCATCTCGGCCGCGGTCGCCGTGCCGGTCTCCGGCCTGGTGTTTCGGCTGCGCGGCCATTACTTCGCTATCGGCACCTGGATCGTGGCGGAGGTTTTTCGCCTGACCGCCTCGCAAGTCTCCGTGCTCGGTGGCGGCTCCGGGACGAGCCTGCCGGCCGCGCTGATCATCGCCATCGCGCCGAGCCGGCAGCTGCGCGACTTCATCGAATATTGGGTCGCGCTCGCGCTCGTCGGCGCGGTGCTGCTGCTGATCGTGCTGCTGCTGCGCTCGCGCTACGGGCTGGCGCTCAAGGCGATCCGCGACAGCGAGCTGGCGGCGACCTGCAACGGCATCGACGTGCGGCGCACCAAAATTCTGGTCTACATCGTCACCGCCGGCGCCGCTGCGATGATCGGCGCCTTCATCTTTTTGCAACGGCTGCGCATCTCGCCGGATGCGGCGTTTTCGGTCAACGACTGGACCGCGTTCGTGATCTTCATCACCGTGATCGGCGGCATCGGCCGCATCGAAGGACCGATCGTCGGCACCATCGTGTTCTTCGCGCTGCGCCAAACGCTGGCCGACCTCGGCACCTTCTATCTGTTGATGCTCGGCGCCGTGGCGATCGCCGTCATGCTGGCGGCGCCGAAAGGCATCTGGGGTCTCGTCGTGGAAAAGCTCGGCTGGCAGATTTTTCCGCTGGAACGGCGCGTTATTGCAGACGGCAGTACGGTTGCAGGCAACGCCGCGAAAACTTGATCACCTAGGCAACGGCGGCGTCATGTTCGTTGCTGGCGCCGCCACGCAGCAGCGACAGCCAGCGCCGTCCAAACAGGACCAGAACCAGCACGCCGTAGACGAAGCCGCCGACCAGCGCCACGGCCAGGAGTTCGGACACGTCGCGCAAGCGCGGCAACGAGCCCAACAAGGACGTCGCGACTGGCGCTGCGACGAGCAGCGCGGCGGCAAGGGCGATGCCGGCCAGCACCAATTTGCCGAGCGAGGCTTTAAGCTCCGCGTCGGCGGCGATGAAACCGGCGCCCCCGGCGAGCCACAGCACCAGCAGGAAATTGATCCACGCCCCGATCGAGGTGGCGAGCGCGAGCCCGACCTGCGCCAACGGCCCCATCAGCACGAGCTTGAGCACGATGTTGACCGCGGTGCCGGTCAGCACCGCCTTGACCGGGGTCGCGGTATCGCCGCGGGCGAGAAACGGCGCCACGACGCTCCGGATCAGCACGAACGGAATGAGCCCGATGGTGTAGGCCATCAGCGTCATCGCCGCGGCATGCGCGTCGCCCGTTGTGAATTTGCCGCGCACGAACAGGCCGCGCATGATCAGATCGGGCACCGCCAGAAACGCCACGATGCACGGCACGCCGAGCAGCAGCGCGAACTCGATGGCGCGGTTTTGCGCCGAGCGGGCGCCGGCCTCGTCGCCGGTGGCGAGCCGGTGCGTCATCTCCGGCAGCAGCACCGTGCCGACCGCGATGCCGATGACGCCGATCGGCAGCTGATCGATGCGGTCGGCGTAGTACAAAGCCGAGATGGCACCGGCCGACAGGAAGCTGGCGATGATGGTGTCGGCGAACAACGCCAGCTGGGTGCCGGCCGAGCCGATGGTCGCCGGAACGAGCGCCTTGAAGAACCGGCGCACATCGTCGTCGAGGCGCAACGCGCGAAACGTGGTCATGACGCCGTTGCGCGCCGTGTCGCCGCCGACCAGCAGCGCCTGCAGCACGCCGGAGATCAGCACGCCCCAGGCCGCCGCATAGCCGGCGCCGGGGAAATACACGGCGAGCGCCAACGTGGCGATCATGGCGAGGTTGAGCAGGATCGGCGCCGCCGATGCCGCCGCAAAACGGTGCAGCGCGTTGAGAATGCCGCCCCACAGCGTCACGAGCGTAATGAGCAGCAGATACGGGAACGTGATGCGCGTCAGCGATACGGCGAGCGCAAACTGCTGCGGCTCGCGTGAAAATCCCGGCGCCAGGATTTCGATCACCTGCGGCGTGAACACGAGCGCGAGAACGAGCAAGACGACCTGCGACGCAAACAACAGCGTAAAGATGCGATCGCCGAATTTTTGCGCGGCTTGCGGCCCGCCTTGGGTGCGGATGCGCGCGTAGGCCGGAATGAACGCGGCATTGAACGCGCCCTCGGCAAAGATGGCGCGGAAATGGTTGGGCAGGCGGAAGGCGACGAAGAACGCATCGGCGACCGGCCCGGCGCCGAGGATCGCCGCCAGCATGATGTCGCGGAAGAAGCCGGTGAGCCGGGACAACAGCGTATAGCCGCCGACAGTGAGGATTTTGCCGATCATGCGCCTTTAGTAGCTCACCTGCCCCCGCCGGGCGAGGTGGATCGAGGCACTAGCTCGCCAGCGCGCGGCGCACCGCGGCGACGATGCGATCCTGGACCGGTGGCTCCAGATAGGCGTGCATCGGCAGGCTGATGACTTCCTGGCACAGCCGCTCGGTCACCGGGGTTCCGCCG
>JASHWN010000502.1 GCA_030044035.1 Xanthobacteraceae bacterium | reverse complement strand
ACTTGGCGTGCTGTCGCGGCTGATGCCGCAGATGCAGGTGTTCTTCGTCGCGCTGCCGTTGTCGATCCTGATCGGGCTGTTGTTCCTGCTGCTCGGTCTCGGCGCGATGATGGGCTCCTTTCTCGGCTATGTGGGCGGCGTACTGCACGCGCTCGCGCCACATGCCTGAGGCAGCGCCGATAAAGAAGCGCCAATAGAGCACCATGGCCGACGAACGCGACGACACCGAACACTCCGAAGATCCGACGCCCAAGCGCCTCGAAGAGGCGATCAAACGCGGCGACGTGGTCAAGAGCGCCGAGGTCAATACCTGGTTCATGATTGCCGGCGGCGCCTTGGCGCTCATGGTGTTCGCGGGCCCGACCGCCGCCAGCCTGCAGGCGAGCCTGCGCGGCCTGCTCGGCCACGCCTGGCAGATTCCAACCGACGGATCGGCGCTGCTTGCCCTCGTGCATACGCTCGGGCGCGACGTGCTCGCCGCGCTTGCAGTGCCGCTGGTGCTGCTGGCGATCGCGGCGCTTGCCGGCAGCGCCATTCAGCACCGCATCGTCATGTCGGTCGAGCCGATCCGGCCACAGCTGTCGCGAATTTCGCCGGCGAGCGGCGTGATGCGATTGTTCTCCAAGCAGGCGCTGGCCAATTTCGCCAAAGGGCTCGCCAAGCTCGTCGTTATCGGCGGGGCGATCGGGGCGCTGTTGTGGCCGCAGCGCCAAATCCTCGCCGGGTTGGTCGGTATCGATCCGGCGATGCTCTTGCCGTTCACCCGGGCGCTGGCGCTGCAGATGCTCGGCACCGTGGTGGCGATCCTCTTCATCGTCGCCGCGGCCGATTACCTGTTTCAGTACCGGCAATGGTACGAGCGGCAAAAAATGTCGGTGCGCGAACTGAAGGAGGAGTTCCGCCAGACCGAGGGCGATCCTGCCGTCAAGGGCAAGCTGCGCCAATTGCGCCACGCGCGCATGCGCAAGCGCATCGCCGCCGCCGTGCCGAAGGCCTCGGTCGTCATCACCAACCCGACTCACTTCGCCGTCGCGCTGAAATACGAGCGCGGCATGAACGCGCCGGTCTGCGTCGCCAAGGGCGCCGATCTGCTGGCGCGGCGCATTCGCGAGATCGCCGAAGCGCACGACATTCCAGTGATCGAAAACCCGCCGCTCGCCCGCGCGCTGCACGCAACCGTCGAGATCGACCAGGAGATTGCGCAGGAGCATTACCGGGCGGTGGCGGAAATCATCGGCTACGTCATGCGGCTCCGTCGCACCGTAGCCGGGCTGAATTGAGGGGAGGAACAACAAGAGCCCCTTGCGCGATTCAGCGCCAGCAGGCAGTGAATGCGCCCCATGAGCGGGGAGGCGAGTGGCATGGCCGGCTTTAGCGCGCTGCCCGATGATGCGCTGCCGGGGCTCCCGGCGCGGGCGGCAATCGACCGCAGCGCCGCAGCCGGACGCGGCGGCAGCATCGCCCATGTGCTTCTGGTCGCCTTCTGCCTGATCGGGGCGGCGACCGGCATCGTGCTGCTCGGCCGCGAGAATTCCGAACCGTACATTCTTATTTTCCTCGCCGCGCTCGCCACCATCGGGGTGTTCAGCCTGTTCGCGCTCGCGAGCGGCATCCTCCGGCTCGCCTCGCCGCAAGCCGGCAATCCGCTGATCAAGGCAATCGTCGACGGCGCGTTCGACGGCGTGGTGGTGACCGACGGCGATGGCCGCGTCATCTACGCCAATGCCGCCTATCTCGACCTGATCGGCGCGTCCGGCCCGCAGGATGCCCGGGCGGTCGAGCGCGTGTTCATCGGTGACGCCGATGCCTCGGAAGCGATTTTCCGCCTGCTCAAGGCGGCGCGCGAAGGCAAGCGCCTGCAGGAAGAGGTGCGGGTCGGCCCGTCGCAGGGCCGGTCGGCGCGCTGGCTGCGCCTGAAAATCCGACCGCTCGGCGGCCGCCGCGGCGGCGGGCTCACGGTGTGGTCGCTCACCGACGTGACGCGCGACCGCGAGCGCCAGGAAAACGTGTTTCAGGAATTGCAGCACGCCATCGACTATCTCGACCACGCGCCGGCCGGCTTCTTCTCCGCCGATGCATCGGGTGCCATCGTCTATCTCAACGCCACGCTCGCCAATTGGCTGGAGCAGGATTTGGCGTCGGTCGGCTCGGGCGGGCTCAAGCTCGCCGATCTCGTCTCCGGCGATGGCGCCGCGCTTTTGACGACGCTCCATGCCGCGCCGGGCGAAGTCAAGACCGAGGTGCTCGATCTCGATCTGAAAATCCGCTCCGGACGGCCGCTGCCGGCGCGGCTGCTGCACAAGGTGGCGTTCGGCGCCGACGGCGCGCCGGGCGCCTCGCGCACGCTCGTGCTCAACCGCGCCCGCGACGACGGCAGCGATCCCCAGCGCGCCGCCGAAGTGCGCTTCATGCGCTTCTTTCATCATACGCCGATGGCGATCGCCACCATCGACCGCGACGGCGGCATCGTGCGCACCAACGCGCTGTTCGCACGGCTGTTTCAGGGCCTCATCGTCGGCGTCAAGGAGCGTTCGATCCGCGCCATCGTCGCCGAACGCGACTGGCCGGCGCTGGAAGCGGCGATCGGCCAGGCGGCGCAGGGCAAGGGCGACATCGCGCCGGTCGATGCGCTGTTGGCCGGCGACGGCGAGCGTTTCGGCCGCTTCTACGTCACTGCCATCGCCGAGCAGGACCGCGACCAGGAAGCCGCCATCGTCTACGCGCTCGAAACCACCGAGCAGCGCGCGCTGGAGAACAAGCTCCTGCAGCAGCAGAAGATGGAGTCGATCGGACAGCTCGCCGGCGGCATGGCGCACGACTTCAACAACATGCTCAACGCCATCATCCTGGCCAACGACTTTCTGCTCAACACCCACAAGCCCACCGATCCGTCGTTCAACGACATCATGGAGATCCGGCAAAGCGCCAATCGCGCGGCGAGCCTGGTGCGCCACCTGTTGGCGTTCTCGCGCAAGCAGACGCTGCGCCCGCAGGTGCTCGATCTGGGCGAAGTGTTGAGCGACCTCACCGTGGTGCTGCGCCGGCTGATCGGCGAAAAGGTCGCGCTCAAGGTGGTGCACGGCCGCGACCTGTGGCCGGTCAAGGCCGACCTGTTGCAGTTCGAGCAGGTGATCACCAATCTCGCGGTCAATGCCCGCGACGCTATGCCGGACGGCGGCCAGCTCGAGCTGCGCAGCATGAACGTTTCGGCGGCCGACTGCGTGCGCTACCGCGCCAAGGGCATGCCGGCGGCCGATTACGTGCTGGTCGAAGTCGCCGATACCGGCAGCGGCATTCCGGAGGCGATCCACGACAAGATTTTCGTGCCGTTCTTCACTACTAAGGAAGTCGGCAAGGGAACCGGGCTCGGTCTCTCGACGGTGTACGGCATCATCAAACAGACCGGCGGCTTCGTCTATTTCGATACGGCCGAAGGCAACGGCACGACGTTCCGCATCTTCTTGCCGCGTCACGTGCCGGGCGCCCACGAGATCGCCGCGCCCCTGGCGCCGGCCGACGTCCCCGCATTTGCCGGCGCGCTTGACGCCGCCGAAGGCGCGCGCCGCGTCGCCGCCGCCGACCTCACCGGCCAGGGCACCATCCTGTTGGTCGAGGACGAGGAGGGCTTGCGTGCGCTCAATGCCCGCGGTCTGACTTCGCGCGGCTACACCGTGCTGCAGGCAGGCAACGGCGTCGAAGCCATAGCGGTCTTGGAAAAATCCGACGGCAAGATCGATCTCGTCGTTTCCGACGTGGTCATGCCGGAGATGGACGGCCCGACCCTGCTGCGCGAATTGCGCAAGCGCAATCCCGGCTTGAAAATCATTTTCGTGTCCGG
>JASHWN010000501.1 GCA_030044035.1 Xanthobacteraceae bacterium | reverse complement strand
CCGGAAGGCGGCGCCGGATCGGCCTTGCTCTTGCGCAACGTTCTGATGATGGCGGTCAGCAGCGGGACCATGACGGCCGGCAGCGCGGTGTCGATCGGGTTGCGTGCGGCACGGCCGAGCCAGGCCAACGGCTCCTGCAAACCGGAGAGCTCGGCATCGATGCCGTCGAGCGCCGCCTGCCGCAGCTCGATCGCATTATTCATAGGCGCGCCCGGCCTGGTGCCCACCGCCAAGCCGGCCACCGCGATGGCCAGGATAAAATCGCCGCAAGCGGCGAACACGGCGGCCCAGATCGGCCCCCAATGCGCGGCAAAGGCGAAGAACACCGCGACGTTGAGCATGCCGAGCCCGAACACCGCGATCAATCCGGCCAGCGCATAGAGCACCGAACGGCGTACCGTCAGATGCAAGCGCGCCTCGGCGATGGTCGCCTCGACCCGCCAGAGAATGCGCAAGTGGCGAAACACGCGATGCAAAAACACGACACCCTCTAGCGATGCAGAACGCGGCCGATCAGAATGCCGAGCACCAGCGCGCCGAGCACGCTGGTGAGCGGATGATTGACGACGCCCTTTTCGGTCTCCTCGGCAAACGCCGCGATCTCGCGCGCCAGCGCGTGCAATTGATCGGTGAACGCGCCGGCGCCCGCCTCCGCCGCGTCCTCCGCCTCGGCACTTTCAGATTGCTGCGACCTCGGCGCCGCGCGAAGCAGCCCCGCGATCTCGCGGCGCAGCGCCTCGATTTCCGCACGCAACTCGGCCTCGCCCATGATCAAACGCCCCGTGCCGGCCTCCGCGGCCAGCCAACGTCTATCTTACCGGGGAGAGTGCAGAGGTCCAGCGCACCGATGGCCTAATTCGATCATTTTCAATGACCCGGAATCAAACGGTTGCATCGGCCACTGCGTACGCTCCATCGGGACTAGACGACCAGGAGCCGGTGAAATCGATTTCCGTTACCAATGCGATTTAGCGCTTCAAAGACAAAATCGCCGAACTGATACGCCGCTTCCATGTAATCATGACTCAGCTTTCGGTCCATGAATTTGGTTATTAGGTCGTTCTCTGGAACGTTAGTAGCTACCAAAAAATGCTCGTATTGATCCAAAAGGTTAGTTATTGTTGGTCTGGCCGCAGAAAAATCGCGACTATCTCGCAGCCATTCCAATCGTTGTGTCGGCGTCAATCTTATCATCTCAAGCGCATCAGTCGGGCTAACAGTCCCCTTTTTTCCAAAGACAGCTAGCAAATAAAGCAGCGCGGAGTAGCAAGTCAAAAGTCGACTATGCTTGAGTTTGTAATTCTTTATCTTTCCCTTAGCCTTTTCTTGCTCGGGCACCCTTTCTGTTCTGGCTTCGTAGTTCACACAAAATGTTCGCCATAGGCGAAGCACATCGTTGGCAAGGAACGCCGGCATAAAGCCTGTCTTGCGGTCCTCGTAGTCTCTCCAATATGCAGCGATTACCTCATCCAACACTTCTTCGTAGACTGCCTGTTCGACAAGCGGGCAGCTTTCCAAAAGAAGCAGGAGTCTCGCGGTAAATGTGTTTGTGACATCATCCTCCGGCGTACCGAGCGTTTTGGTGAAGTCGTGGACGGAATAATGAACCAGGTATCGTCCATCCCCCGAAAATTCCGGAATGCCCAAATCGCGAGTGACCTGAATGAGATCCGCCTTTAACAGAATTTCGTCCAAACGCTTTAGTAGGCTACCCTCTTTACCATCCGGTCCCGGTTTGCCGTTCCTTTTTCCAACAATGAAGAGATCGAGATTGCTATGCTTACTTGCTTCGCCTCTCCCAAATGAGCCAGTGGCATATACACAGGCTTTGTCGGCTGAAATCTCTTCAGCTGACCTCAATTTATCCTGAAGAACTCTAAGTCGCTCTTGCGTCTGTGAGCGACGGTCAAAAAGCTCGCTCACTTACTCCGCTCCATTGAAACACATTAGCAAAAATCTCTGCCTGTTCGATTGCATCCTCCAAGGCGTGATGCGTGTGTTGGCGCGCAGACTTCAGGGAGGCCTTGAGCCTTGAGCGGCTTGCATCGGCAATAGGAATTGCACCCTTTACTGCAAGAGCAGTTTTTAGGTCAAAGCATTGCGAGTAGCCAAACGGTGATCCGGCGTTCGAAAATCGAATGAAGTACCAATATAGCCATGACCAATCAAAGCTAAGAGGGTAAGCCACGAGTACTGGCTTAGCAGCACCTGCAATGCCCCTGACCCAAAGCGATGCATCTGTCATTGCATTCTCTGGATTTTCGCCTTCCCGGCATAAACGCGGTCGGTCTAGGCCGTTGACACGTAACGCTTCTTCTTGGAACTGGTCGGAGATAGGCCTTAGTTCCCTGTAGAATGTTCGGTCATAACGTTCGGGGCGCTCAAAGTGCTGGCCGTCAAATGAGCCCGCGTATACGATTGCAAAAGAGAGCATTGAAAACGGACCTGGTATTGGGCCGTCAGTCTCCACATCTGCGGAAAAATACACATCACCCGTGGGCTCCAGGCCCTTCGCCTCGCGACCCAACTTCCGCGACTTTGGACTATTGCCAAGCATCGACAGGACAAATCCCCTTTGCCACAGATCGAATTCTGTTGCCGATTCACTCGTATTGACACTAGAGCGTCCAGGGGACGGGTCAAGGCGATATTGCACCGCTAAGTCGCGGCGCATTACCTTGCTGTGGTGAACCGAGCAAGATCGCGCTAAATTCCGCTCACGCCTCCGCATCCGCCATCTGCGGCACCGTCGGCGACGCCGCGCCCGGCTTGCCCGGCTCGAGCGCCGCGGCGACGGCTTGCTCGACGCGCTCGAGCCAGATGAACTCCATGTCGCGGCGGGCGATCTCGGGGATGTCGTCATAGTCGCGGCGGTTGCGCGCCGGCAGCATGACGCGCCGGATGCCGGCCGAGTGCGCGGCCACGACTTTTTCCTTGATGCCGCCGACCGGCAGCACCAGCCCGCGCAGGCTGATCTCGCCGGTCATCGCGGTGTCGCTGCGCACCGTGCGCTCGGTCATCAAGGAGACGAGCGCCATGAACATGGCGACGCCGGCGCTCGGCCCGTCCTTCGGCGTGGCGCCGGCCGGCACGTGGACGTGGATGTCGCTCTTGTCGAAGCGCTTCGGATCGATGCCGAGCGCTGTGGCGCGGTTCTTGACGATGGAGAGCGCCGCGGTGGCGCTTTCCTTCATCACGTCGCCGAGCTGGCCGGTCAGAATGAGCTTG
>JASHWN010000500.1 GCA_030044035.1 Xanthobacteraceae bacterium | reverse complement strand
GTGCCGAAACAGGCGCTGATGGTGGCGATCTTTTCGGCGGTCATGGTGCTCATTTTCGCGTACCTCCAGGGTTCGCTTGATTTTATGACCTGCGGCGGGCTTTAACCAGCCGCCTACCTGTTGCGGCTGATTTGGACCCAACCATGACAAACGAATCTCGCATTGCAGCGCCGCGGCTTGCCGCCTTTGTCACCCGCGCTTTCGCGGCCGCCGGCCTGCCGGAAGCGGACGCAAAAATCATCGCCGAATTGATGCTCGAAGCCGACCTGCGCGGCAGCGATACCCACGGCGTGATCCGGCTGCCGCTCTACGTGCGCCGCATCCGCGCCGGCGGCATCAATCCGCAGCCGAACATCCGCGTCGTCGGCGAGCGGCCGTCGGCGGCGCTGATCGACGGCGACAACGGCATGGGCCATCTCGTCATGCGCCGCGCCGCGCATCTTGCCATCGAGAAAGCAAAGGTGACTGGCATCGGCTGGGTCGGCGCGCGCATGAGCAATCACGCCGGACCGGCGGCGCTCTACGCCACCATGGCGCTGCCGCACGACATGATCGGGCTTTACTTCGCGGTCGGCAGCAACAACCATCTGCCGCCGTGGGGCGGCAGCGAGACGCTGCTCGGCACCAATCCGATGGCGGTCGCGGTGCCGGCGCATGACGAGCCGGCGATCGTGCTCGACATGGCGCCGACCGTCGCCGCCTACGGCAAGGTGCGGCTCAAGGCGCAGCGCGGCGAGCCGATGCCGGTCGGCTGGATGATCGACCGCGGCGGCAAGCCGCTCACCGACGCCAAGCGCGCCGACGACGGCTATCTGCTGCCGATCGGCGATTACAAAGGCTACGGGCTGAGCCTGATCATCGGCATTCTGGCCGGCGCGCTCAACGGCGCGGCGCTCGGCCGCGACGTGATCGACTTCGTCAAGGACACCGGCAAGCCGACCAATACCGGCCATGCGGTCGCGGCGATCGCCATCGAGTCGTTCATGCCGGCGGAAAAATTCAAGCGCGCCGTCGACGCCGTCATCCGCGACATCCGCGCCTCGCGCCGGCTGCCGGGCGTCGAGCGCATCTATTTGCCGGGCGAGCAGAGCCACGCCAAGTTTTTGGAGCGCAGCACGGGCGGCGTGCCGATGCCGAAGCCGTTGCGCGACAGCCTCGATGCCTTGGCGCGCGAGCTGAACGTGCCGCCGCTGGAATGACCGCGAGGGAGACGATCGATGTCTCAGCAACAATCCGTCGGCCTTATCGGCGTCGGCCTGATGGGCGAAGCGTATGCGCGGCGGCTGGTTGCCGCCGGCTACGCGGTGCTCGGCGATTTTGCGCCGGAAGGCCGCGTGCGGCAGACCTTGAAAGACACCCAGCTGATGCTCGATCAGGCGCGTAAAGTCGGCCAAAAGCTGCCGCTCCTCGAAATTCACGCCCACATGCTCGCCGCCTGCATGCGCCACGGCGAGGCCGACGCCGACAACGCGATCGTCATCGAAGAAATTCGCCGGCGCGTGCTGTAGTCGCGTCGGGAGTGCCGGCGCAGATGCGGTTTGCGCCGAGGCGCCGATGTGCTTTGCTCGCCGCCAGCCACCAGCCCGTTGGAGCGAAATTTGTCCGAACCGAGATTCAGCGGCCGACGCGAAGACCGCCGCCTCGTCACCGGCCATGGCTGCTACACCGCCGATCAACTGCTCGACGGCGCCGCGGCGGCACAGTTTCTGCGCAGCGACCGCGCCCATGCCAAGATCGTGCGGATCGACGCGGCGCGCGCCAAAGCCATGCCGGGCGTGTTCGCGGTCGTCACCGGCGAGGATCTCGCGGCCGCCGGCTGGAAGGGCCTTCCCGCCATGGCGTTCTTCAAAGGCGTCGGCGGCTCGTCGCTGCAGGTGCCGCCGCGCTACGGCCTCGCCCATGAGCGCGTGCGCTTTGTCGGCGAGCCGGTGGCGTTGATCGTCGCCGCGACCGATTACCTCGCGCAGGATGCCGCCGAGCAGATCGAAGTCGAATACGCCGATTTGCCGGTGCTGGTCGAAGCAGCCGACGCCAACACCGCCGGCGCGGTGCGCGTCCACGACGAGGTGCCGGGCAATCTGGCGCTCGATTACGAATACGGCAATCGGGGCGCCGCCGACGAAGCGATGGCCGCCGCCGCGCACGTCGCGCGCGTCAAAATTCGGGCGCAGCGCATCGCCGGCAATCCGATGGAGCCGAAATCGTGCGCGGCGTGTTACGATGCACCAACCGACTCGTTCGATCTGTACGCGCCGAGCCAGGGCACTGCCGACTTCAAAAACGCGCTGGCGCAGATCACCGGCGTGCCGTTCCAGCGCTTGCGCATCCACTCGGTCGACGTCGGCGGCGGCTTCGGCGTGCGCAACGAAGTCTATCCGGAGTTCCTCGCCGTCATGCTGGCGGCGAAGCAAGCCGGCCGGCCGGTGCGCTGGATCGGCACGCGCAGCGAAACCATCATCGGCGATCATCACGGCCGCGCCGCGGATTTGAGCGGCGAGCTCGGCCTCGACCGCGACGGCCGCTTCGTCGCGCTGCGCGTCGAATGGCTGGTCAACCTCGGCGCGTTCTGCAGCAACGCCGGGCCGCTCATCAACACGGTCGCGGCGCCGACCAGCTCGGCCATCAGTCTCTATAACGTGACAGCGATTGCCGGCCGGCACCGGCTGATCTTCACCAACACGACGCCGACGACGGCGTATCGCGGCGCCGGACGGCCGAACGTCGCCTATCTGTGGGAGCGCCTGGTCGAAGAGGCCGCCGCCGTGACGGGAATCAATTCCATCGCGCTGCGGCGGCGCAACGTGCTGCGCAAAGCCGCCTTCCCGATGCGCACGCCGACCAATTCCAATTACGACAGCGCCGATCCGCCGCTTCTGCTCAAAACCGCCTTGCAGGCCGCGGATTGGAAAGGTTTTGCCAAGCGGCGGCGGCAAGCGAAGCGCCGCGGCAAGCTGCGCGGCATCGGGCTTGCTCTGTTTCTCGAGCCGTCCGGCGGCGTCGGCAAGGAGCAGGCTGAAATCCGCATCCAGAGCGATGGCCGGCTCGCGCTCTATTCCAATGCCGGGCCGTCCGGCCAAGGCCACGAAACCGTGTTTCCGCAGATCGTCGCCGACGTGCTCGGCATTCCGGCCGAGAAAATCGAACTGCGCTACAACGATCCGGCAGGCCCAAAACTTGCCGGCACCGGCTCGTTCGGTTCGCGCTCGCTGATCAGCCACGGCCGCGCGCTGCAGGCGGCGGCGAAGGACGTCGTCGAAAAAGGCCGCAAGCTCGCGGCGGGCGAATTCGAGGTCGCGCCCGGCGACGTGGTGTTCGAACAGGGCCAATACAAAGTCGCCGGCACCGATCTCGCCATCGGTTTGCAGACATTGATCGAGCGGCGCCGGAGCGAGCCGGCGCATCCGCTCGACAGCGACGTGACCGTCGATCTCGCCACCGCGTTTCCGAGCGGCGCCCATGTCGCCGAGGTCGAGATCGATCCCGACACCGGCGCGCTCGACGTCGTGAGCTACCTCGCGGTCGACGATTGCGGCGCGATCTACAATCACACGCTGCTCGAAGGTCAGCTGCACGGCGGGTTGATGCAAGGCATCGGCCAGGTGGTCGGCGAGCAGATCGCCTACGACCGCGACAGCGGGCAGCTCCTCTCCGGCACGTTCATGGACTATTTCATGCCGAAGGCCGACAATTTGCCGCCGCTCACGCTGATCGATTGCGGCGTGCCGTCGCCCGCCAATCCGCTCGGCGCCAAGGGCGCCGGCGAGGCCGGCGCCACCGGCTCGATACCGACGCTCGCCAACGCGGTGCTCGATGCGCTCCGCGAAGCCGGCGTACGGCAGCTCGACATGCCGTACACCTCCGCCCGCGTCTGGCAGGCGATCCGCGAGGCGAAGGCGGCGACGATTTCGTAAGGCGGTTTCTGCCAGATTGGAGAAAGCCGTCGATCGCAACGGCTGCCGTGTGTTTCGAAAGGATTTTGTTTTCAAGGGTCTTCGACCTCCGAAGGCGGCGCTTGATCCGGTGGTCCCTGCTGACGAGACGAAGGCAAAGGACGACGGCGAATCTCACAAGCGCCGCCTCTGCATGGGTTGCCGGGTCAAGCGCGGCAATGACGACATGAAAAATCGTTCTCGCGATGCGCTTGCATCCGAGTCTTGCCACGGCACGGCACGAAACGTCGCCTCCCGAGCAAATAAAATGAGGGAGGCGGAGC
>JASHWN010000499.1 GCA_030044035.1 Xanthobacteraceae bacterium | reverse complement strand
CGCGTCTCTTTCTTGGCGGCGCCGTCGGGGCCGGTCAGCACGGGCTTGATGAGTTCCAGATACCAGTCGCAGTAAACGTTCCAGACGAAGCGGTAGATTGCGCCGGCGGCGTCATTGAATTTGTACGCGTCGATCGCCGCGGTGACTTCCCGCCCCGCCTTCGCGGTTTCGTGAATGATCCAGCGGTTCAACGTCTCCTTGGGCTCGTGCGCGGCAAAATCCGGATCGCGGGCGCAGCCGTTGATCTCGGCAAAGCGTGCGGCGTTCCACAGCTTGGTCGCGAAATTGCGATAGCCTTCGACACGCTGCGCCGACAATTTGATGTCGCGGCCCTGCGCAGCCATGGCGGCGAGCGTGAAGCGCAGCGCGTCGGCACCATATTCGTCGATCATCTCCAACGGATCGATGACGTTGCCCTTGGACTTCGACATTTTGGCGCCGGCGGCATCGCGCACCAGCGCGTGGATGTAGACGGTGCGGAACGGCACTTCGCGCATGAAGTGCAGCCCCATCATCATCATGCGCGCGACCCAGAAAAAGATGATGTCGAAGCCGGTCACCAGCGCGCTGGTCGGGTAATAACGCGCGAGTTCCGGCGTTTGGTTCGGCCAACCGAGCGTCGAGAACGGCCACAGCGCCGAGGAGAACCAGGTGTCGAGCACGTCATCGTCGCGGTGCAGATAATCGCGGGCAAAGCGAGCACGTCGCTCCGGATCGGAGGCGATGTCGTCGCCTTCGTTGGGGCTGATCTCCTCGATGTCGGTGTAATGGGCGAGCGCGTCGGCCACCACGTCGTCCTCAGTCTCGGCAACGAAAATCTTGCCGTCCGGGCCGTACCAGGCCGGGATCTGATGACCCCACCAGATCTGGCGGGAAATGCACCAAGGCTGGATGTTCTCCATCCAGTTGAAGAAAGTCGCTTCCCATTGCGGCGGCACGAACACGGTTTTGCGCCCGCGCACCGCTGCGATGGCCGGCTGCGCCAGGGTCTTGGCGTCGACGTACCATTGATCGGTGAGAAACGGTTCGAGCACCGCGCCGGAGCGGTCGCCGTGCGGCACCACGTGGCTGGTTTGCTCGATCTTGTCGATCAGCCCCGCCGCTTCGAGCCGCTCGACGATCTTCTTGCGCGCAGTGAAGCGATCGAGGCCATCCAGCGCCAGGGTCTGGTCGAGCTCCGCGGACGGCGGCGCGCCTTCGAGAAAGTCATCGTTATCTCTCAGGTCCAGCGCGGCCTCGTCGTCGAATATATTGACCAGCCGCAAGCCGTGCCGGCGGCCGACCTCGAAATCGTTGAAATCGTGCGCCGGCGTGATCTTGACCGCACCGCTGCCCTTTTCAGGGTCGGCGTACGTATCTGCAACGATCGGAATATTGCGGCCGACCAGCGGCAGCACCGCGATTTTGCCGATGAGATGCCGCAGCTTTTCGTTTTCCGGATGCACCGCGACCGCGACGTCGCCCAGCATGGTCTCCGGCCGGGTCGTCGCCACCGCGATGAACTCGCCGCTGCCCTCGATCGGATATTTGATGTGCCAGAGCTGGCCCCTGGTCTCGACCTGCTGCACTTCGAGATCGGAAATGGCCGTCTTCAGCGCCGGGTCCCAGTTGACCAGGCGCTTGTCCTTGTAGATCAGGCCTTCGCGATAGAGCGCGACGAACACTTTCACCACCGCGCGCGACAGCCCTTCGTCCATGGTGAAGCGTTCGCGCGACCAGTCGCACGAGGCGCCGAGCCGCTTGAGCTGGTCGATAATGATGCCGCCCGATTGCGCCTTCCATTCCCAGACGCGCTTGATGAACGCTTCGCGGCCGATGGCGCGGCTCCCTGGCTCCTGGCGCTCCATCAGCTGCCGCTCGACCACCGCCTGGGTAGCGATGCCGGCGTGGTCGGTGCCCGGCTGCCACAGCACGTCCTTGCCGCGCATGCGCTCGAACCGGCACAGAATGTCCTGCAGCGTGTTGTTGAGCGCATGCCCCATGTGCAGTGAGCCGGTGACGTTGGGCGGCGGAATGACGATGCAGTAGGGCGGCGCGGCCAGCCGCTCCGGGCGGCCGGCACGGAAGGCGCCGGCGTCGTCCCAGGCTTTGTAAATGCGGCGCTCGACCTCGGCCGGGTGGTAGCGGTTTTCGATCATTGTGGCTTCGCTCTGGCGCGGGCTAAAAAGCCCGCGCCGCGCCGAGTGTCAACGCCGCAGCCCCATCAAACGATCGGTCCGCGGACGGCTAGAGCGAAAGGCCGAACGTCTCGCTCAATCCCTGCCGGCCGGCCGGCGTAACGGTGAGCGCGCGGCCGTCGCGCATGCGCTGCAGCCAATTCAGATCAAAGCAGCGCTGCGCCAGAACGGCGCCGACAGTGCCGCCCAGATGCGGCCGCCGTTCGGTCCAGTCCAGGCATGGACGGCAGAAAATCCGCCGACGGCTGCGCGCCGCGGCAAGGTCGACGCCGAAGTCCCGAAAAAACACCACACCGCTGTCGGTGATTTCGCCGCCGTCGTCGCTCAGCACCAGGTGGCCGCGCGCGCATAGCGCGTCGGTGAGGTTGACGCCAAGCTTGCCAGCAACGTGGTCGTAGCAGGTCCGCGCATTGCGCATTGCCTCGTCGAGCTTCGACGGCGGCCGATGCCGCGGCGGCAAATCGGCGACCACCGCCATGATGCCTTCGAGCATTTCGGCGACGCGTGGCGTGGCGATCCGGTAATAGCGGTGCCGACCCTGCCTGACGCAGGCGATCAGGCGCCCATCGGTGAGCTTGCCGAGGTGCCCGCTCGTCGTCTGCGGCGACACGCCGGCGGCATAAGCGAGCTCGCTTGCCGTCAGTGCCTGCCCGCCCATGAGCGCCGACAAAATGTTGGCGCGCGCCGGATCGCCGATCAGCGCCGCTACCTCGGCTATTCGCACGTCCGCGGTCATCGCAACATCCTTTGCAAACTTGCCCCGTGTGGAACGCGCATTCCGAATCTAGTGCGCCGACATCGCCTGGTCACTGCCGAATAGTTCGGCCGCGACCGTACTATCAGAACTTGAGCAGGCCTCCTCCGTTCCTCATTTGACGGCGGCGACACAAAGTTGCGGATGCCAATATGACCATGACCGCTGTCGCGCTTCGCCCGCGCGCTTCCTCCGGCACGTCACTCGTCTTGCTGACCATCTCGCTCGGCGTGTTGATCGCGCAGGTCGACACGTCCGTCGTCAATCTTGCCGTCAAAGAGATCGGCGCCAGCCTCAACGCCGGCGTGACCGCGCTGCAATGGATCGTCGACGCTTACAATCTTGTTTACGCAAGCCTGCTGCTCACTGCCGGTACGCTTGCGGACCTTTATGGCCGGCGCCGGATTTTCGCGCTCGGCATTGCGTTGTTCACGGTCGGCTCGCTCGTCTGCGGCCTGGCGCCGAATGCCGCAGTGCTCGTGACCGGCCGCGCCGTTGCCGGACTCGGCGCCGCGCTGGAAATACCGACCTCGCTCGCGATCCTCACGGTCGCCTATCCGGACACGAAACAGCGCACGCAGGCACTGGGCTTGTGGGCAAGCTGCAACGGGCTTGCGTTCATCGTCGGCCCGACTCTCGGCGGCGTGCTGGTCGAATCCGTCGGCTGGCGGAGCATCTTTTTGCTGATCATCCCGCTCTGCGTTGCGGCGCTGGCGCTGACCGTAACGGCGGTGCCGGAATCGAAGGACCCGAACGGCCGCAGACTCGACCTGCCTGGACAGGCGCTGGCGGTCGTCGCGCTCGGCGCGTTGTCGCTCGCGGTCATCGAAGGCCCGCGCTGGGGCTGGGGTTCGATCGGCAGCATTGCGGCGTTCGTCTGCTCGATTACGAGCGCCATCCTGTTCGTGCTGCGGCAGCGCGGCGCCGACGGCGCGCTGGTGCCGCTCGAGATGTTCAGAAATCGCGTGTTCTCCGCCAGCCTCGGCATCGCCGCCGCAATGACTTTCGGCATGTACGCGATGCTGTTCCTCACCCCGCTCTACCTGCAAGCCGGACGCGGCGACAGCGCGCTCTTGGCAGGCGTCGAGCTGCTGCCGATGTCGGTGACGTTCGTGATTGTCGCGCAGCTGTCGGGCAAGATCGCCATTGCTTACGGCCCGCGCCTGCCGATGACGCTGGGCATGGCCATGATGGGCGCCGGCCTGTTTCTGCTGGCGCTGCTTCCCCTCGATAACAGCCTGCTGCTGGTCGAAGCCGCACTCTTGGTTATCGGCTGCGGCCTCGGCCTCAATACGGCCCCAGTCAACGCGGTCGCGGTCGCCAACGTGACCGCGGCACGTTCAGGCACAGCCTCGGGCCTCGTCAACACCGCGCGCATGGTCGGTGCGACCCTCGGCGTCGCGGTTCTCGGCGCCATTTTCGCCATGTTCGCCGGCGGCAGCGGCGACGCGAAACACATCATAGCGGGGCTGCCGCCCGCCTTCATCGGCGGCGGCATCGTCGAAATGATCGGCGCCGCGGTGGCCTTGCGCTTCATCCGCCGCGGTTCGCTGCATCCGGCGAAACGCTAGCTGGTAGCGGCCAGCTACACCTTGACCAGCGGCACCTTCGGCACCGAGCCGCGGCCGGGACCGGGCGGTCCGTTGCCGCCCGAACCGGGCGGCCTGCGGCGCGGGCTGGCGCGGCGCTTTTTGGCGCGCCGCGGCTCCGGCAGCTTCTCGGCGCGCGGCGTCACCGGTCCTTCCGGATACTCGAAGCCGAGCTTGGCGTTGCCCGCTTCGTCGGTGAGCACGACCACGCGAACGTGGCCGCCGGACTTCAAGCGGCCGAACAGCACCTCGTCGGCGAGCGGCTTCTTGATGTGCTCCTGGATCACCCGCGCCATCGGCCGGGCGCCCATCAATTCGTCGTAGCCGTTCGCGATCAGCCAGTTCGTCGCCTCGTCGGTCAGCTCGATGGTCACGTCGCGGTCGTCGAGCTGCGCCTCGAGCTGCAGCACGAATTTTTCGACCACCATGGCGATGATTTCGCGCGACAGGTGGGCGAAGGTGATGATCGCGTCGAGCCGGTTGCGGAATTCCGGCGCGAACATGCGGTTGATCGCCTCCATGTCGTCGCCTTCCCGCTTGGAGCGGGTGAAGCCGAACGCAGCGCGCGCCAGATCGGCCGCGCCCGCATTGGTGGTCATGATCAAAATGACGTTGCGGAAGTCGACCTGCTTGCCGTTGTGATCGGTCAGCTTGCCGTGATCCATGATCTGCAGGAGCACGTTGAACAGGTCGGGATGCGCCTTCTCGATCTCGTCGAGCAGCAGCACGCAATGGGGATGCTGGTCGACGCCGTCGGTCAGGAGGCCGCCCTGGTCGAAGCCCACATAGCCGGGCGGGGCGCCGATCAGCCGCGAGACGGTGTGGCGCTCCATATACTCCGACATGTCGAAGCGGATGAGCTCGACGCCGAGCGACGCCGCGAGCTGCTTGGCGACCTCGGTTTTACCGACGCCGGTCGGACCGGAGAACAGGTAGCAGCCGATCGGCTTTTCGGGCTCGCGCAGGCCGGCGCGGGCGAGTTTGATCGCGGCCGACAGCGCCTCGATCGGCTTGTCCT
>JASHWN010000498.1 GCA_030044035.1 Xanthobacteraceae bacterium | reverse complement strand
TCGACCGGCAGGTAGAGCTTGTCGCCGCCCTGATAATGGATCTCGAGACAATCGTGCGGCGCGCCGGCGGCCTCGATGGCGCGCAGGCCGGAGAAGCGGCCGATGCCGTGATCGACATGGACGACGAGATCGCCGGCGGCAAGACTCGTCACCTCGGCGATGAAATTTTCCGCGCGCTTGAGCTGCCGGCGCGGGCGAACGAGGCGTTCGCCCAAAATGTCCTGCTCGCTGATCAGCGCGACATCGGCGGTCTCGAAGCCGGTCTCGATGCCGAGCACGGCGAGCGCCACTTGCGGCCGCGGCAGCGCCAGCGCCTGCGGCCACGACGCGACATTTGCCAGATTGAGCAGGCCGTGCTCGTTAAGGACGTGTGCCATGCGCTCGCGCGAGCCGTCGCTCCACAGCGCGATCGCGGCGCGCTTGCCGGCTCCCTGCAGCGCCTGCACGTGCCTGGTCACGGCTTCGAACACGTTCTTGCCGGGCTCGCTGCGCTCGGCGGCGAAGTTGTGTCCGGCGCGCGCAGCGATGTCGATCGCGTCCCCCTCCCAAGCCTGCCCCGCAGGCGGGGGAGGGTTGGGAGGGGGTGGCGGGGCGAACGGCGACAGCCGCGCCAAAGCAGCGTCGTCGAGCCGCGTGCGCCACTCGGCTTCGGCGAGATAGAGCCGGTCCGGCGGCAGCGGTTTGTACGGGGCGCCGCCATCGTCGCGATCGAGCGCCGCGCGCCGCGCCTCGAAATAATCCGCGATCTGCGCCAGCCGCTCGTGCGCGGCTTCTTCGGCCAGCGGTTCGAGGACGATGGGCGTCGCTGCGCAATAATCGAACAGCGTCTCCATCTGTTTGTGAAACAGCGGCAGCCAGTGCTCCATGCCGGCATGACGGCGGCCTTCGGTCACGGCCTCGTAGAGCACGTCGTCGGGGCCGGCGGCGCCGAACGCGGCGACATAGCCGGTGCGGAACAGGCGGATCGTCTCGGTGGTGAGCTGAAACTCGGCGACCGGCACGAGGTCGAGCGCGCGCAACTCGGCATTGGTGCGCTGGGTTTCCGGATCGAAGCTGCGGATCGATTCCAAGGTGTCGCCGAAGAAATCGAGCCGCACCGGCTCCACCATGCCGGGCGGGAACAGGTCCAAAATGCCGCCGCGCACCGCATAGTCGCCCGGCTCGCGCACCGTGGAGGCGCGATTGAAGCCGTTGAGCTCGAGCCATTGGGTGATGCCGGCCATCGGCAGCAGATTGCCGGGCGCGGCAGCGAGCGATTGCCGCGCCACGGTCTCGCGCGCCGGCACGCGTTGCAGGATGGCGTTCACGGTAGTGAGCAATACGGCAGGCCGTTCCCTGCCCTTGACGCGCGCGAGACGCGCCAGCGTGGTCATGCGCTGCGCCACCACGGCGGCATGGGGCGACACGCGGTCGTAGGGCAGGCAGTCCCAGGCGGGCAATTCCAAGACCTCGACGTCGGGCGCGAAGAAGGCGAGCGCGCGGGCGAGCGTCGCCATGCGCGCACCGTCGCGGCAGATCACGGCGGCGCTCACGGCAGGCGCTTTGCCACTCGCCGCGACCGCGCGGGCGAGGTCGGCGATGACCAAACCCTCGGCGCCGTCAGCGACGCCGGCGAGAAGCAGCGGCTTTCCGGGCGCGAGGCGCTCGGCCGGGGAGCGGCCTGGGATCAGGGTTGTGCTCACCGCGTCGCCTCGCCGTGCTGATGGAACGCGATCAGTTGCCGCAGCACGGCGCTGTCGTGGACTTGCGGCACCGCCTCCGCACCGCTGACCCAGGCGTACAGTTCGGCGTTCGGCACCTCGATGAGCCGCTCGAAATCGTCGAGGCCCGGCGCGTCGAGCGCCGCGATATGGGCATCGGCAAAGCGGCCGACGATCAAGTCCATCTCGCGCACGCCGCGGCGCCAGGCGCGGAACAACAGCTTGCGCCGCCGCGCGTCCAGTCCATCGCTCGATCGTTCGGTCATCGCCGTCTTTTCGTCGCGTCGCAAACGCCAAAAGCCCGGACGCGGCCGGGCCAGCGGTATATAGAGGGCGAGGCGCACAATGTCAGTCCTGTTCACCGTCACCCTGAGGCGCTCGGCGCCAACGGGTCCGGCCTTTGGCCGGCTCGATGACAAGCTCCGCGCCGAGCCTCGAAGGGCGACGGCCTGTGATTCCTCGGCCGCATCCTTCGAGGCCCGCTTCGCGGGCGCCTCAGGATGACGGAATATAGGTCGATGCGCCCGCCGGCTCTCAATCCGCTGTTCGCGCCGCTGTCGACGCTGCCCGGCATCGGGCCGCGGCTGGAGAAGCTGTTCGGCCGCCTGGTCGGCCGCGACGACGAGCGGCCGCGGCTGATCGATCTGCTCTTTCATCTGCCGACCGGATTCGTCGACCGCCGCAGCCGGCCGAAGCTCAGCGAGGTCAAGCCCGACACCGTGGTCACGGTCGCGGTGCGGGTCGAAGGTCATCGCCCACCACCGCCGCATCGACCGCGCGCGCCCTACAACATCGACACCAGCGACGCCGCCGACGGCATGCAAACGCTGACCATCACCTATTTCAACGCCCGCCGCGACTATTTGGAAAAGCTCTTTCCCGAAGGCGAAGTGCGCTACGTGTCGGGGACGGCCACGCTGTACGACGGCCATCTGCAGATGGTGCACCCCGACCGCGTGGTCGATGAGGCCGGCTTGGCCGCGCTGCCGCTGATCGATCCGGTCTATCCGCTCACCGAGGGTTTGCATCCCAATCAACTGCGCAAGGCGATTGCGGTCGCGCTCGAACGGCTGCCGAAAAATCTGCCGGAGTGGCAGGACGCGGCTTGGCTCAAGCGCAACGGTTTTGTCGGCTTCGCCGCGGCGCTGCAACGCATTCATCGGCCGCAAGAGCCTGAGGACATCAAGCCGGACAGCGCGCCGTGGTCGCGGCTCGCCTATGACG
>JASHWN010000497.1 GCA_030044035.1 Xanthobacteraceae bacterium | reverse complement strand
CACCGATTATTTCCAGATCCCGACGGAGCGTGTGGTCGAGGTCGGTACGCAAGTGACGGTGTAGCGGCGAGGCCCGCTGCGCCAAGCAACGTCGCTGCGCCAGCGCGGAGCGGTTTGCCGGCTACCAGCTACCGGCTGCCGGATGGCGCCGGCGGCATGATGACGATCGGATCGCTCTCGATGATGTCGGCTGCTTGCATCTGGCCGGCGGCTTCCAGGACCGGATAGGCCACCGAGCAGATATGCGAGTGAATGCGCTTGAGGTCGCGCAGGATGTCGAGGTGCAGCGACGTCGTCTGCACGGTTTCCGGCCGGCCTTCGCGCAGCCGCTCGAAATGCCGTTCCGCGGCGGCGATTTCCGCGGCGCGCAGCTCGGCCTTGTCGGCGATAAGTTTGCGCGCCTGCGCCACGTCGGCGGACATGAATACCACACACGCAACCTTGAAACTGTCGACCACTCGCTTGTGAAACGCGGTCAATTCTGCCGCGCCGTCGTCGGAAAATTTCAGTCGGCGCTTGATCTTCTTCGCCGCCACTTCGCAAAGGTTCCTGTCGATGATGTCGCCGACGTGCTCGAGATTGATGGCATACGATATGATTTCCATGGCGCGGCGCCCCTCGCTTTCCTCGAGGCTGCCGCGCGTGAGCTTGGTGACGTAGAGCTTGATCGCCTCGTGCAGACGGTCGACGACGTTGTCCATGCGCGAGACTTCGTTCACCAGGCTGCGATTGTCGGTCATCAGCGCGGTCATGATCTGCTGCAGCATGGTCTCGACGATGTCGCTCATGCGTAGCGTCTCGCGGGCGGCATTGATAAGCGCCAACGAGGGCGTGTCGAGGGCGCTGTCGTCGAGATAGCGCGGTGTCGCGGCATCTTGCGCTGCGCTACGCGCCGGCAGCATCCATTGCAAGGCTGCTGCAATGGGATCAAGCAATCCGATGAACGCCAGTGCCAGCGCAACATTGAAGAAGATGTGAAATTCCGCGGCCATTTTCGCCGGATTGGGCTGCAATGCTGCCATCGCCGCCGCGATCGGCCGCAGCAGCAGCACGGCGAGGACAACGCCGACCAACCGGTTCAGCAGGTTTCCCAACGGGAGACGAAAGCTCGCCGGGTCGTCGCGATGGGCGGCCTCAATGAGCGGATTGATGGCGGTTCCGAGATTGGCGCCGAGCACGAAGGCGAGCGTCGCCGCCGGATCGATGAAGTGCGAATAGGCGAGCGACATGACCAACAGCACGATGGCCACGCTCGAATGCGCCGCCCAGGTCAGCGCCGCGCCGATGATGACGCACAGGACCGGATCGTCGGCGACGGCGCCAAGCAGCACTTTCACGGTGGGGGCATTCTCCGCAGGCGCCAAAGTGTCGATCAGCGTATGCAGCGCGAGCAGCATCAGGCCGAAGCCGATCGCCATCCGGCCCAGATTTTTGATCCGGGTGCCGGCGCCGCTCTGGAACGCGATGACGCCGGCGATGAACAGGAAAGGCGCGGCCAGCGTCACGTTGAACGACAGCACCTGGACGATCAGCGTGGTGCCGACATTGGCGCCAAGCATGATGGCGAGCGCGGGAACGAGCTCGACCATGCCTTCGGAGCAGAACGAGGCGGTCATCAGCGCGGTCGCCGTGCTGCTTTGCAGGAGCGCCGTCAGACCGAGCCCGGCGGCGAAAGCCGCGAAGCGATTGGCGAGTGCCTTGGACAGCACGTAGCGGAGATCGGCGCCGAACGCACGCAGAATGCCGCTGCGGACCATGTGCAGGCCCCACAGCAGCAGTGCCACGCCGCCCATGAGGTCGAGAAGGACGAATGTTGCCATGGACCGACCACGCCGCGATTTTCTTCGCCAAGCCCCTCCTGCGCTCGATAGAACGGATGTCAAGTAAAAAAGGTTCGAGCCCCTTGAATCTCCTCGCGGCCGGCGCGACTGTCTAACGAGCGTCTCGCGGATACAGGGAGACGGACGATGTCGGAACAGAGTGCAGGGCCGCGCGTGCGCGATTTGACGCCGGCCGAAGTGGCGCGCGGCCTGGCTGAAGGCCGTATGCTGCTGGTCGACGTGCGCGAGCCCAACGAGACGGCGCTCGAGCGCTTCCCGGATGCGGTGTTGGTGCCGCTCTCCGCGTTCGATGCCGGCGCAATCCCGGCGCCGCAAGGACGCGAGGTTGTGTTCGCCTGCCGCTCCGGCCGCCGCTCGGTGACGGCGTCGCTTGCCGCCCAGGAGCAGGGCTTTGCCTATGGCTCGCATCTTGCTGGCGGCATTTTGGCCTGGAAAGCCGCCGGCCTGCCGACCGAGACGTAAAGCTTTGCAGACCGCGCCGCGAAAAAATTCGCCGCCCAGGGCGCTGACGGCTGGCGCGCGGCTGTGGCCGGCCGTCGTCGCTGCGGCCATCGCGCTTGTTGCGGTTGCCGCCGGCGGCGGCGCGCGTGGCGAGGCGGCGCGGCTGGTGAATTTTTACAACTGGTCGGATTACGTCGACCCGTCGGTGCTCGACGAGTTCAGCAAAAGATCCGGCATCGCGGTGCGCTACGACACGTTCGACTCAAGCGACACGCTGGAGGCCAAGCTTTTGGCCGGCCAATCCGGCTATGACGTGGTGGTGCCGACCGGCTATTTCCTGGCGCGCGAGATCGCGGCCGGCATCTTTCAGCCGCTCGACAAGTCGAGGCTGCCGAATCTCGTGCACGTCTGGCCTGATATCGCGCAGCGGCTCGCCGCCTACGATCCGGGCAACCGCTACGCCGTCAATTACATGTGGGGCACGACCGGCATCGGCTACAGCGTCAAGGCGGTGCAAGAAACTCTCGGCCCCGGCGCCGCGCTCGACAGCTGGAGCACCGTCTTCGAGCCGGACCAGATCGGCAAGTTCAAGGATTGCGGCGTGCACTTGCTCGATTCCTCCGACGACGTCATGACCGCGGCGCTGTATTATCTTCACCTCGATCCCAATTCGAGCGCGCCGGACGATCTGCAGAAGGCCGCGGACCTTCTGATGAAGATCAGGCCTTATGTGCGCAAGTTTCATTCCTCAGAATACATCAACGCGCTGGCGACCGGCGAGATTTGCCTGGCGCTGGGCTATTCGGGCGACGTCAAGCAGGCGCAGAAGCGCGCCGCCGCGGCCGGCAGCAGCATCGCCATCGACTATGTGATTCCGAAGCAGGGCGCGCCGCTGTGGTTCGACAACATGGCGATCCCCAGGGATGCGCCGCATGCCGCCGCCGCGCACCAGTTGATCAATTATCTGCTCGATCCGAAAATCGCGGCGCGCAACACCAATTTCGTGTCGTATGCCGACGGCGACCGGCCGAGCGACCTGATCGAGCCTTCGATCCGCAATGACCGCGCCATCTATCCGGACGCCGCCACGATGGCGAAGCTCTTCACCATCATCGCCCACGACCAGAAGACGCAGCGGCTGATCAACCGGCTGTGGACGCGCATCAAGACCGGGGAATGACGCTATAGGCACCGCCTAATCTGGCTTGATGCCGGCGTCCTCGACCATCTTCTTCCAGGCGGCGAGCTCGGTCTTGATGTAGTCGCCGAGCTCTTCGGGCGTCGAGGAAAAGCCCTCGAAGCCGATGTTCTTGAACTTGGTCTGGACGTCCGGGCTGTCGATGACTTTGCGCAACGCGCCGTTGAGCTTGGCGATGACGTCAGGCGGCGTGCCGGCGGGCGCGACCAGGCCCGCCCAGGCATCGAGGTTGAAACCCTTGACGCCGGCCTCGTCCATGGTCGGCAGGTCGGGGTACAGCTTGCTGCGTTTGATGCGCGAGATGGCCAACGGGCGCAGCGCGCCGGATTGCACGTGCGGCATGGCGGTGGTGAAGTCGGCGAACATCATCGAGACGCGCCCGGCCATGATGTCCTCGAGCGCCGGCCCGGTGGTCTTGTACGGCACGTGCACGATGTTGATGCCGGCCCATTTGGCGAGCGTATAGCCGCCGACGATGCCGGCGGTGTTGCCGCTGGCGAACGACAGCTTGCCGGGATTCGCCTTGGTGTACTCGACCAGCTCCTTGACCGAGTGAATAGGCAGCTTCGGATTGACCACCAGCATCAGCGTGAAGCTGCCAACCCGGGTGATCGGCACGAAATCCTTCAGCGCATCGTAGTCCACGGTATGGATGAACGGATCCGCGGACAGCGGCGAG
>JASHWN010000496.1 GCA_030044035.1 Xanthobacteraceae bacterium | reverse complement strand
GCGAGCTTGACCAGCGGCGGCCGCACCACGGCGCGCGGCAGCCGGCCGAGCAGCACCAGCGCCTCCTTCATGCGGTTGTGCATGTCGGCCCAGGGATCGGCGTAGAACACGCGGGCGAGCGGATAGATACGGTCGTTGAGCCGCCGCGCCGCGGCGAGGTCGTCCTTCTGCACCGCCTGGAACAGCGCCGACTGCAGATCGGCGATGACGCTGCCGGAGCCGGAGAGGAGCCCGTTGCAGCCGAGCACCAGCGAGCTCAACAGCCAGGCGCTGTGGGTCGAGAGCACGTTGACCGCGGGCTTGCGGCTTTGCAGCTCGCGGATGTGCATCTCGTGCTGGGCGACATTGCCGACCCAGTCCTTGATGGCGCGGATGGTCGGCACCTCGTCGCACATTTTCAGGAGCGTGTCGCGCGGATAGCCCTGGCCGGTGGCCAGCGGATACTGGAAAACGATCAGCGGCAGGCTCGAGCCGTCGGCGATGCGCTTAAAATGCTCGACCGCCATGGCGGGCGATTGGCCCAAGGTGAACGGCGCCGGAGGGAACACCAGCAGCGCCGAGGCGCCGCCCTGCTCGGCCATCCGGGCGATGCGCGCCGCCTCCAAACTGCCGTCGGCCCAGATGCCGTTGACGATCGGCAGCCGGCCGCCGATCTCGTCCTGCGCGATGTCGAGCACGCGGCGCTGCTCGTCGAAGCTGCAGGAGGCAACCTCGGTCGAGTGCGCGTTCACCGTGACGGCGGACAGTCCCTTGACCGCCGCGATGTCCTGCAGGTGCTTGCGAAAGCTCTTTTCGTCGATGGCAAGATCGTCGGTGAACGGCAGGATGACGGCGGGGATGACGCCGTGCGGCACGTAATGGGCGTGGCGGGGCATTATTGGCTCTCCTTCCTCCACGGCTGGAGGCTCTTGGCTGCCTGTCATATATCACGGGCCCCGCCGCATTTGCTAAGACCCTGCCATGACCCGGAATGAAACGTCCGAAAATCCCCTTTTGGCCGCGTGGAACACGCCGGAGGACGTGCCGCCATTCGACCGCATCAGTCCGGACCATTTCCGCACCGCCTATTCGCATGCCCTCGCCGAGCACGAGGCCGAGATCGCCGCCATTGTGGCCGATCCGGCGCCGCCGAGCTTCGACAACACCATCGCCGCCATGGAGAAAGGCGGCCGGGCGCTGACCCGGGTCGGCGCCATCTTTCACGTCCTGGTCGGCGCCCACAGCAATGATGCCCTGCTCGAAATCGAGCGCGCCATCGCCCCGCAGATCGCGCGCCATTTCAACGCCATCCACACCAACGCGGCGCTATTCCGCCGCATCGATGCGCTGGCCCAAGCCGTCGACACGCTCGGCCTGTCCGCCGAGCAGAAGCGCGTGCTCGAGCGCTATCACATCACGTTCCGCCGCGCCGGCGCCGGGCTCGATGCCAGTGCCAAGAAGCGCTTGGCGGAAATCATCGAGCGGCTCGCCGCGTTGGGTACTTCGTTCAGCCAGAACGTGCTGGCCGACGAGCAAGCCTTCGTGCTGCCGCTGCATGCCGAGCCGGAGCTCGCCGGCTTGCCCGACTTCATGCGCGAGGCCATGAAGGCCGATGCCAAGGAGCGCGGGCTCGACGGCTACGCGGTGACGCTGTCGCGATCGAGCGTCGAGTCGTTTTTGCAATTTGCCGACCGCCGCGACCTGCGGGAAAAAGTGTTCCGCGCCTTCATCATGCGCGGCGACAATGGCGGCCCGACCGACAACAAGGCCATCATCGCCGAAATGGTGCGGCTGCGCGCCGAGCGCGCCCGCCTGCTCGGCTTTGCCGATTTCGCCCATTACCGGCTCGACGACGCCATGGCGAAGAGCCCCGAGGCCGCGCGCAATCTGCTCGACACGGTGTGGACGCGCGCGCGGGGCAAGGCGCTTGCCGACCGCGACGATCTGCAGGCGCTGATCCAGGAGAGCGGCGGCAATTTCCAGCTGGCGCCGTGGGATTGGCGTTATTACGCGGAGAAGCTGCGGCAACGACGGTGCGATTTCGACGAAGCCGCGGTCAAGCCGTATCTCAGCCTCGAGCGCATGATCGAGGCCGCCTTCTATACGGCAGGGCGCCTGTTCGGCCTCACCTTCCGGCCGCGGCGCGACGTGCCGGTCTGGCATCCCGACGTGCGGGCCTGGGAAGTGCACGGCCGCGACCAGGCGCCGATCGGCCTGTTCTTCGGCGACTACTTCGCTCGGCCGTCCAAGCGCAGCGGCGCCTGGATGACCTCGCTGCGCGATCAGGAAAAGCTTTTAGGCGAGGTGCGGCCGCACATCATCAATGTTTGCAACTTCGCCAAGGCCGCCGACGGCGAGCCGACGCTGCTGAGCTTCGACGACGCCCACACGCTGTTTCACGAATTCGGCCACGCCCTGCACGGGCTCCTTTCCAATGTGACATACCCGGAGATCGCCGGCACCAACGTCGCCACCGATTTCGTCGAATTGCCGTCACAGCTTTACGAGCAATGGCTCGAACAGCCGGATCTGTTGCGCCGCTTCGCGCGGCATTATCAGACCGGCGAGCCGATGCCCGAGGCGCTGTTGCAGCGGCTGATCGCGGCGCGCAATTTCAATCGCGGCTTTGCCACGGTCGAGTACGTCGCCTGCGCGCTGGTCGATCTCGATTTCCATTCGCTGTCCGGACCGCAAGACATCGATCCCGCGGCGTTCGAGACCAAGGCGCTTGCCCGGATCAGCATGCCGGACGAGATCGCGATGCGGCACCGGCCGCCGCATTTCGCCCATATCTTCGCCGGCGGCGGCTATGCGGCCGGCTATTACAGCTACATGTGGTCGGAAGTGCTCGACGCCGACGCGTTCGAAGCGTTCGAAGCGACCGGCGACGTGTTCGATCCCAGTACGGCAAAGCGGCTACACGATTTCATCTACGCCGCCGGTGGTTCGCGCGATCCGGCGGAGGCCTACAAGGCATTTCGCGGCCGCTTGCCAAGCGCCGACGCGCTCCTTCGCAAGCGCGGTTTTGCGGACACCGAGAAGGTGACCGCATGATGCGGCCGAGATCCATCCGCTCGTCCTCGCGCAAGCGGGGACCCCGTAAGCTCACGGTAACCGCCGAGCAATCCCACTGGATTCCCGCTGGCGCGGGAATGAGCGGAACGGGCTAGGCGATCATGGACCTGCACAGCGCCGGTCATCGCCGCGGCGTGGTCTGCGCGCCGCATTTTTCCGCCGTCGAGGACGGCCGCGCCATTCTGGCCGAGGGCGGCAATGCGCTCGAAGCCATGGTGGCCATGGCG
>JASHWN010000495.1 GCA_030044035.1 Xanthobacteraceae bacterium | reverse complement strand
GGATTGATCACCGGCCAGGACATGATCACACAGCGCACCGAGGCGTCCTGGGCCGTGGCGCCCGCCGGCAGCGCAATCGCGCCGTAGCGCGGATCGCGCGGCCGCATCGCCACCAGCATGGCCAAATGGCCGCCGCTCGACTGGCCCGAGAGGCCGACGAGGTTTGGCTGGGTCTTCAGCGCGCGCGCATTGGCCTTGGTCCAGCGCACTGCGTAATTGATGTCCTGCACCGAGGCCGGATACGGGTCCTCGTTGCCGGAGCGGAAATCGAGCGCGATCGAGACGATGCCGTGCGAGGCCATATATTCGTGGCGCAAGTGCTCGGACAGCCGGTCGCTCATGCACCAGGCGCCGCCGTGGCACTCGACCAGCGCCGGGAACGGACCCTGCCCGCGCGGCTTGAACACCCGCGCCAGGAGCGGCTTGTCGCCGTGGCGCAGATATTCGACGTCGCTCACGTCGTAGTCGGTAGTGGTTTTGGCTTCCAGGGTGGCAGTGGTCATGGCGCGGGGTCTCCTTGCGGTCGGACAAACAGTCTAGCCCGGTTGCGGCGCCGGTAAAATCGGCCGCGCCTGCGACGGAGTAGCGGGATTCCGGCAGCAAATCCGACCGCTAGCCGTTTCGACGGACCGGCGTGCCAGCGTTCACCCCAGCGAGTAAACCGTTTACTGCTGCGGTTCTCCCTCCGGCTCTTCCGGCGCGGGTTGCGAGCCGGGCGGGCCGCCGGGCGCGCCCGCCGGACCGCCGCGCGGTTCGTTTCTGTTGGACGTGCACTTTGCCATGAACTGTGCGCGTTTGGGGCCGGCGAGCTTCTGCTGGTCGGCGTAGAACTTGCAGGTCGCGGCCTTCTGTTTCGGCGTCGCCGCACCAGCCGGGGCCGACGGCAGCGCAAGGGATGTGGCGGTCAAGAGACCAGCCAAGAACCCGGTCAGGAGCGTAGGGCGATGCATCGCGGACCTCCTCAATATCAGGAACCAAACTCCCGGCATTTTGCGGCGACAGTGCGGATCAGACCGCCAGCAGGATCGCCCACCGCAGTTTTGGGGGCATGGCGCAGGGACGAGATGACGGGTTATGACATGATTCCCGAACAACGACAGCGCCGCCGCTCCGCATGCCTCCCGCCGGCCCGATCAGCCCTGCCCTCGCCCGCATTGCGCCCGGCCTGACTGGAACCGCTGAACTGGTCGTGGCGGCCGAGCACACTGCGCCGTTCGTAGGTTCGGGCCGCATCGCCGTGCTGGCGACGCCGGTGATGATCAACTTGATCGAGGCCGCGGCGTTGGCAGCGGTCGAGCAGCTACTTCCCGCCGGCCATCAGAGCCTGGGCATCCACCTCGATGTCAGCCATACCGCGGCTACGCCGGTCGGACTACGCGTCACCGCCAGCGCCGAGGTTTTGCGCCTGGAAGGCCGTACCATCACGTTCCGGGTCGAGGCCCGCGACCCGTTCGAGTCGATCGGCGGCGGCATCCACCAGCGCGTTGTGGTCAGCGTCGAACGGTTCGACGCGCGCGTGCAACGCAAGCTCGTCGGCCCGCGCTGATCGCGCTCGATGCCTCGCGGCCGCGACATCGTCAAGCGGCCTTGCGCGAGCGCCCGGCGAAAAGCCCGAGTACGAAGAAAACGACGGCGGCGACCGCGGCAGCGACAGCGTGCTTCATATGCATGTGCTGCGCGCCCGGAATGTAACCGGGCATGAAGCTCGGCAACGAGCCGGCCGGCGTCGTGTAATACATGACGGCAATGACGGCGCAGATAATGGCGAGAAGGAAGGCGAGCATTTTCATTTGCATCTGTCCCCGTTTTGACGCGCGCAGCCGCATGTCGACCCCGGCCCGCCGGCGACGGGGTTAGCACGCGCCATCGGGATTAGCGAGATCGCCCAGCCACAATGTGGACCACGTTGAATGCGAAGCTGTTGTTCGAAGCAAGCCTCGTCGCCGAGGCGGTGCTGCGCGGCGAGCTTTCGCTCGACGATCCGGTCAACAAATATGTCAACGAGCTGCGGGGCGCGTATATCCGCCGGGTCACGATCGGCGAGCTCGCGACCCACACCTCCGGCCTGCTGCTGCCGACCGATCATCCGCCGTGGCCCGACGACTCCTATTCGCTGGCCCAGTTCCTGAACATGCTGAACACCTGGACGCCGCAGAACGGCGAACAGCCCGGCAAGCGACGCATCTACACCCACGCCGGCTATGTGCTGCTGCAGCTCGCCCTCGAGCGCCGCTATGGCACCTCGATCGGCGCACTGATCGAAAGCCGCATCCTCGAACCACTCGGTATGAACTCGACATTGCTTCCGGAACGCGGACCGGACAATCAGGCCGTGATGGCTCCGCAATTCATCCGTCGCACGGTGCAAGGCTATTCGGCCGATGGCATGCCGATCGGAGCGCCGGGCAACCAGCAGAGCTATTTCGACTTTCCCGGCACCGGGCAGATGTTCTCATCGGCGCGCGACCTCGCCATTCTGGTCGCCGCCACCGTGGGCGACCAAGAAAGCGTCGATCCGCAAACCGGCAAGGCGCTGCAATTCACCCAGCACGAATTTTTCCGCGTCGGCCAGGCCATGGCGTGGGAGGTCAACGATCTCGCCGGCCCGACCATCGTCGACAAGCCGGGCGGCCTCAACAACGCTTCGGCCTATGTCGGCCTGCTGCCGGAGCGCAAGCTCGGGCTGGTCATCCTGTCCAACCGCGGCGACATCCATCGTACGACGCGGCGCGCACCGCGATTTTACCGGCACTGGCCAAATTGCCGGCAGAGCCGACCAAACTCTGAGCGCCGCCTTAGTACGGCCGCACCGTCCCCTGTACCGTCGTGCGCAGCAACAGCCGCCGCTCGGTGGAGGAAAAATCGGTGCGCGCGTGCGACGAGCAGCGATTGTCCCACAACAAAAGATCGCCGACCCGCCAGACGTGCTCGTAGACAAACTCGCGCTGTTCGGCGTGATCGAACACGGCGTTGAGCAGCCGGTCGCTCTCGTCTTCGGGCATATCGAACACTTTCACCGTCATCAGGCGGTTGACGTAGACCGCCTTGCGCCCGGTGTCCTCATGGGTGCGAAACACCGGATGCATGCACTCGGCAAAAGCTTCGGTGCCCATTTTGCCGCCGCGGATGGTGGTGCCGTAATTGTAATGGTGCAGCGCCTTCTTGCCTTCCAGGCGGTCGCGGACCGCCGGATCGAGCGTGTCGTAGGAGGCGTAACCGCTGGCGAACAGCGTGTTGCCGCCGGCCGACGGAATCTCCACCGCATAAAGCAGCGTCGCCTTGCTCGGCACCTCGGCGTGGATCATGTCGTGATGGAACATCATCTCGCCGTCCGGCAATACGCCGATCGGCTCGCCGTTCTCGCGGATGTTCGAGACCATCATGATGCCAGGGAGCAGCGACGAATAGCCCTTGGGAAAATATTTCGGCGGCCGCGACAGCTTGCCGATCTCGCCGAAGAAGCTGGTGGCGCGGACCAAATCCTCCTGCGCGAGCTGCTGGTCCGGGAAGATCAGAACCAAATGATCGAGCCAGGCTTGATAGATCGCCCGCACCGTCTGCTCGTCGGGCTTTTCGCGCAAATCGATGCCGCGGATTTCCGCGCCGATATGTTTGGTCAGCGGAACGACGTCGAACTTGGTCTTGCTTCTGACGGCGACGTCCATGGCGCTCCTCCGTTTTTGGCCGGCGCTCGCGGCCAACGCGCGAACGCCGCTATTTTTTACGCGCGGCCTATTCGGCGGCGACCGCAACGGAAGCCGAGGCGCGGCCATGCGCCACATCGCCGCTCGCCAACGCCGCGAGGATGCGCTCGACCAATGCACGCGCCGATTCGGCGCTCAGCTCGACGGCGACGCGGTCGCGCCCGCCTTCGCCTTCATTGGTGAAGTCGATGGCGAGCACGTGGTCGAGCGTCGAGTAATACGGATGGTCGTAATAGACGTTGGCGGTGTCGATCCGCATCCAGCCCTTACGACCCTTGGCGCTGCCGACCAACGCCGTCTTTTCGACGATGTACGAGCACATCGCGTTCTCCTTTGTTGGGCGCAGCAGCTACTCGGCGGCGATGCTGGCCGCCGAGGTCGCGAGATAACGGTTGAAGAAGTCGAACACCTTGCGCCAACCGTCCATCGCCTGTTCCGGCCGATAGGCGTCGCGCTGCCAGTTGAAGAAGGCGTGACCGGCGCCGTTGTAGCGGTGGAATTCGTAGTTCTTGCCGAATTTCTTCAGCACCGCCTCGGTGCGGTTGACCTGATCGGCGGTGGGATTGGCGTCGTCGTTGCCGAAAATGCCGAGCAGCGGACACGACATTTTCTCGGTCAGATCGATCGGCGCCACCGGCCGTTTGTCGTTGAGGTCCTTCGGATTGTCGACGATGACGTTGCCGCCCCAGCAATCGACCGCGGCGTCGATGCCGTTCAGCGTGCAGGCGGCGAGATAAGTGTGGCGGCCGCCGGAGCAGAAGCCGATCACGCCGATCTTGCCGGTCGCATTCGGCTGCGCGCGCAAATAGGTCATGGCGCCGGTCACGTCGCCCATCACCTGGGCATCGGCGACGCCGCCGGCGGCGCGGATGCGGGCGCCGAGGTCGTCGGGGCTCTCGTTCGGGCCGCCCTCGCGGAAATAGAGATGCGGCGAGATCGCCGCGTAGCCGTGATGCGCCAGCTTGCGCACGACCTCGGTGGTCCACTCGCACCAGCCGGGGATGTGATGAATGACGACGACGCCCGGAAATTTGCCGGCGCGCAGCGGCCGCGCGTAATAGGCCTCGCCCTGATCGCCGTTATGGCCGCGGAAGGAAACGACTTCCGCCTGCAGTCCCTGGTAATAACTCATTGATGCGCTCCCTTGATCGTGCGGCGTGTTTTGTGACCGCACGATTCATAGCACGGCGGGAGCGCGATGCCAGCGGCCCGCGGCCGGCATTTATTGGGGGCAGCGATGCAGGACGGCGTTGTAGGTCTTGTCCCGGTCGACGAATTTGACGGTGTTATCGGGTTGCGGCGTGAAGGTGAGATCGCCCACCATGGGGCCGGCCGGGAACTTGCACTCGACATGGAGCTTGTAGCTCTTGCCGTCCTGCTTGTTGTCCAGAATGGTGCAGACGCCGATATTGGATACGATCTCCTGCGCCGAGATCTTGACCTTCAGCGCCGCGTCGTCCTTGCCGTTGCCCTTGCACGGCACGTTTTGCATGTAGGTTCCGCTCAGCGGGAAATCGCCGGCGGTAGGCGCCGGGATCGCCTGTTCCGCTGCGGCAGACCGCGCGGCGAGAACGAGACAGACGGCAGCAACGCAGAAAATGCTGGTCTTGTACACGTAGCCTCACATGGCGGCCGATCGCTGCTTCAACCCGCGGAACGGTTGCGCGACATCGGCTCTCTCGCGCCAACCGCCAACCTATCGCCGGCCATTGTGGCAGCTTAGCGCCCGCCGCCTTAAAAAAGCGGCGCCCGATCAGGGCGCCGCTTCTGCTGCGAAAAATATGCGCGCTGCCTTCAGTGCGCGGTGAGACCGGAGGAATCCTCCTCGACCGCTTGGTCCGGAACATCGACCGGCTTTGCCGTCGCTTCCTCCCAGACGATCGGCTCGGGCATGCGCGTGAGCGCCCGCGCCAAGACCTCATCCATGCGCGACACCGGAATGATATCAAGACCGCTCTTGATGCTGTCGTTGATCTCGACAAGATCCTTGGCGTTCTCTTCCGGAATGAGCACGGTCTTGATGCCGCCGCGCAGCGCGGCAAGCAGCTTCTCCTTGAGCCCGCCGATCGGCAGCACCCGGCCGCGCAGCGTGATCTCGCCGGTCATGGCGATATCCTTGCGCACCGGAATACCGGTCAGGATCGAGACAATGGCTGTCACCATCGCGATACCGGCCGACGGACCGTCCTTCGGTGTCGCGCCTTCCGGCACGTGCACGTGGATGTCCCTGCGGTCGAACAGCGGCGGCTCGACGCCGAAATCGATGGCTCTGGAGCGGACATAGGATGCCGCTGCGGAAATCGATTCCTTCATCACGTCGCGCAGGTTGCCCGTGACGGTCATGCGGCCCTTGCCGGGCATCATGACGCCTTCGATGGTCAGCAGTTCGCCGCCCACCTCAGTCCAGGCAAGACCTGTGACAACGCCTACCTGATCTTCACCGTCGATCTGGCCGAAGCGGAATTTCTGCACGCCGAGATAGTCGTTGATGTTGGTCTCGGTGACCTTCACCGTCTTCTTGGTCTTCGACTTCAGAATTTCCGTCACTGCCTTGCGGGCAAGCT
>JASHWN010000494.1 GCA_030044035.1 Xanthobacteraceae bacterium | reverse complement strand
TCGCCGCGCTCGACTCTGGCCATTTGGGCGGCGCCGCGCTCGACGTGGTGACCACCGAGCCATTAGCAAAAGACTCGCCGCTCGTCGGCCGCGACAACGTAATTCTCACCCCGCACACGGCGTTCTATTCGGTCGAAGCGCTCGAAGAGCTGCAGACCAAATGCGCCAGCGACGTGGCGCGCGTGCTCTCCGGCGAGAAGGCGGTTTATCCGATTTCGGCCTAGGACCACGGCCCGCGCTACGCCGCCGCCACGGCAATGCCTTCCTGTTCGCAGGTGTTTGCCACGTCGCACACGGTGGCGCGCTGCATGTCGCGCTTCCAGCGCAGATCGTCGAACTCGGTGCCGCGATGCATGGTGCAGCGATCGTCCCAGATGACGAGATCGTGCACGCGCCAGCGATGAGTGTAGACGAATTGCCGTTGCGTGGCGTGCGCGACGAGCTGGTCGATCAGCGCGCGCCCGTCGGCCTCGGCCATGCCGAAAATGCGCCCGGCGTGCGAGGCGAGGTAGAGCGACTTGCGGCCGGACTCCGGAATCGTGCGCACCAAAACCTGCGGCACCGGCGGCAGTCCCTGTCGCTCCTCGTCGCTGAAGCTGGAGAAGCCGAGCCGAGCCCGCGAATTGAAAATCGAATGCTCCGCCACGAGGGCTTCGAGCCGGCGCTTCATGTCTTCCGGCAGCGCGTCGTAGGCGGCGCGTTCGTCGGCGAATTCGGTATGGCCGCCGACCGGCGGGATCGAACGCGCATAGAGCAGCGAGGCGCGCGCCGGCAGCCGCTTGAACGAACTGTCGGTATGCCACAGCCGGTTGCCGAGCTGAAACAGGCGCTGCCGCGATTCCTCGCCCCACAACTCGTTCTCGGGATCGAGGTTCGATACGTCGGCGAACTCCTTCGGCACGCGCAACTTCGCGTCCTTGCGAAACACCGCGATGGTGGTCTCCAGCGGACCGAAATGGCGGGCGAAATCGAGATGCTGGTCCTGCGACAGACGCTGATCGGGAAAAATCAGGACAGCGTATTTCGCGAACGCGTCTTTAATCGCCGCAACATCCGATGGCTCGATCGGCTGCGACAGGTCGACGTCGCCTATCTCGGCGGCAAAGTCTTGCGTGACCGGGCAGATGGTGCTGCTCATGGGTGTCGCCTCCAGACCGCTTTTTTGGCGGCGTTTTGCGCATTGAATCACAACGGGCCGGCGCGCGCAAATTGCGCGAGCTTGACCCAGTGCTGGCCGCTTGGTTGTATGACCGGCCTCCCGCACCGTGCGAGGACGCGGCCGTGCCAATCCGTCATCTCTTTCCCATTGCGCTTGCGCTCTTCGCCTGTTGCGCCGCGCCGGCACCGGCGGTGATGGCACAAACCGAGCCTGGTCCGGCAACGAAGCCGCCCGCTGCGCCAGACCCGGCCGTCATGCATCCGATGGTGTTTTTTGACGCCTATGGCGAGGCCAATGCCTGCGGGCCGGGTTGCAGCGAATGGATAGCGGCGGAGGGCAAGATCGACAGTGGCAGCGCCGCTCGCCTGCAGCAGCTCCTTGCGCGGCTTAGAGGCGCTCGGCCGCCGATATTTTTCCACTCCCCCGGCGGTTCGGCCATCGGTTCAATCTCGCTTGGCGAGGTCATCCGCACGCGAAAGCTGACCGTCAGCGTCGGCCATACCATTCCGCTGAATTGTGATCGCGACCCGAAAAATCAAAATTCATGCGACGCGGAAATTCGCGCCGGGCACCCGGTCGAGGCGAAACTCGATCTACTCACCGCCATTTGCAATTCAGCATGCGTGTATGCGCTCGCCGGCGGCGTCATTCGTCTCATTCCGCC
Source organism: Xanthobacteraceae bacterium (assembly GCA_030044035.1). GTDB lineage: Bacteria > Pseudomonadota > Alphaproteobacteria > Rhizobiales > Xanthobacteraceae > BOG-931. The sequence continues at coordinate 2,914 of JASHWN010000494.1, read as the reverse complement.
CTGGGTGACGCTCGGCATCCACGACATTGGCTTTGATCCGGCCATAGCAAAGATTCGGCACCCTAGTCCGCTGGCCATGGAAGTTGCGAAGGCGGTGACTCATACGCGGCTCCACACCTATATCCGCCGTATGGGTATCGATGAGGGGTTGCTGGCCGAGGCATCCGCGACTCCCTTCACCTCGGTCGGGCGGCTCATGCGCGACGACGCGGCGCGCTTCGGGCTCGACCGCAGGGAATTCGGCGAAACGGTATGGCAGTTCGTCGACAAGCCTCGGCCGGCGATCATAAAGATGTTCTTTGTACGCGCCGACAATGGCGAGCGGCGCTACGTCAACGCCTTTGTGAGCGTGTCCTGCACGCCGTGGCTTGGCGGCAAAGCCGTCGTGATGCTCGCGCGCCAGCGTCTGGCCAACGACACTGAGGCCGTCGTGGGACAGCCGGCCGTAAACATCCGCATGAACGGACATGACATTCGTCTTGCTCGCGCGACGTCTGCCAAGCTCTATCTGTGGGGCGGCCAGCTTCCGTTGCCAACCTTCGAGGCGGTTTCTGACGAGGCCGCCGTGGTGCTGCCCGGAGAGGAGCTCGGGCGTCAGCGAGGCCCGTCCGCCGATGTCAGCCTCGCCATGACCGGATTCTCGGCGGCCTACGCGGAATTGCGGAAGGTCTGCGCTCAGGAAACGGCGCAGGCCAAATCAGCGCAGCCGGCGACTGGTCTGCCGCCGCTTGGCCTTATGCAAGAAGGGCCGGGCGCAAGCGCGATGCCGTCGCTCAGATCCAATCTGTTTGCGGACCCGAATATCCGAACTGGAGTGGGGCCGCCTGCGGCCCTGCCCGGCTGGTCGAAAGATCAAGATGGAACGGCATGGTCCCTGATGTTCACTCCGCCGTCCAGCCGCCGTCAAGAATAAGCGCCGCGCCGGTCATCAGCGAGGATGCGTCGGAGGCGAGAAACACGATGGCGCCGGTGAGCTCGTCGAGCTGGCCGAGCCGGCCGAGTTTTATTTTCGAAAGCACTTCGTCGCGAAACGCTTTGTTCTCGAAGAACGGCTTGGTCATCGGCGTTTCCAGAAAAGTCGGGCCGAGCGTATTGACGCGGATGTTATGCGGCGCAAGCTCGATCGCCATCGCCTTGGTAAAACCCTCCATGGCGTGCTTCGACGCGCAGTAGACCGTGCGCCGCGCGGCGCCGACGTGGCCCATCTGTGAGGAAATATTGATGATCGAGCCGGGCAGCTTCGCTTCGACGAGGCGCCGCGCTACGGCCTGCGCCACGAAAAACGCGGCGCGCACGTTGAGCGCAAAGATGGCGTCGAAATCTTCGATCGTGACATCGGGCAGCAACGCCGGGCGGTTCATGCCGGCATTGTTGATCAGGACTTGAAATGGCGCGGCGCCGGCAATCCCGCGCCGCACCGCTGCGATGTCGGTCACATCGAGCGGCAACGCCTCGGCGTGTTGACCGCGGGCGCGAATGGCGGCGGCGGCGTCTTCGATCTCGCTCTTGGTACGCGCCGCGAGTGTGACATGCGCGCCGGCCGCGGCCAGCGCCGAGGCAGCCGCCAACCCAATGCCGCGGCCGCCGCCGGTGACGAGCGCGCGCTTGCCGTCGAGGCGGAAGGACGGTGTTTTGGCGAGATTGATCGGCATGTCGCCTTCGCGTCACTCCGCTGCCTGGGCGTACGGCACGTTGCGGCCGCCGTAGCGACGGACGCGCACATTGGCCTGCTCGGCATGGGCCAAAAAGCCTTCCAGCACGCACAGCCGCGAGCAGACTTCGCCGATCGAGGCGCTCGCCTGATCGGTGAGCACCTTCTGATAGGTGCAGGTCTTGAGAAACTTGCCGACCCACAGCCCGCCGGTATAGCGCGCCGCCTTCTTGGTCGGCAGCGTGTGGTTGGTGCCTATCACCTTGTCGCCGTAGGCCACGTTGGTGCGCGGGCCCAAAAACAGCGAGCCGTAATTCTTCATGTTGGCGAGAAAATAATCGGGGTTGCGCGTCATCACCTGGACGTGCTCGGAGGCGACGCGGTCGGCTTCGCGCATCATCTCGGCCTCGTCGTCGCAGACGATGACTTCGCCGAAATCGGCCCAGGCCTTGCCGGCCAAATCGGCGCTCGGCAGGATGTTGAGAAGCCGCTCGACCTCGGCCATGGTCTGCCGCGCCAGTTTTTCCGAATTGGTGATCAGCACCGCAGGCGAGGTCGGGCCGTGCTCGGCCTGGCCGAGCAGATCGGTGGCGCACATTTCGGCATCGACGGTCTCGTCGGCGATGATCAGCGTCTCGGTCGGCCCGGCCAGAAGATCGATGCCGACGCGGCCGAATAATTGGCGCTTGGCCTCGGCGACGTAGGCGTTGCCCGGCCCGACCAGCATGTCGACCGCCGCAACGGTTTCGGTGCCGAGCGCCATGGCGGCGACCGCCTGCACGCCGCCGAGCACGAAAATCTCGTCGGCGCCGCCGAAATGCATGGCCGCGACGATCGCCGGATGCGGCCCGCCGCGAAACGGCGGCGCGCAGGCGATGATTTTCTTCACGCCGGCAACCCGCGCGGTGACGATCGACATGTGCGCCGAGGCCACCATCGGATAGCGGCCGCCCGGCACGTAACAGCCGATCGAATTCACCGGGATGTGCTTGTGGCCGAGCACGATGCCGGGCAGCGTCTCGACTTCCAGGTCGCCCAAGGTCTCGCGCTGCTGCTGGGCGAAATTGCGCACCTGCGCCTGGGCAAACTTGATGTCGTCGAGATCGCGTTTTTTGACCTGGCCGATGGCGCGCTCGATCCCGTCCGGCGTCAGCTTGAACGAGGCCGGCGACCAATTGTCGAATTTTTGCGACAGCTCGCGCACCGCGGCGTCCTTGCGCGTTTCGACCTCGGCGAGGATCTGCTCGACGGTCTCGCGCACCT